>JAVFAQ010000076.1:0-10704 GCA_034002325.1 Flavobacteriales bacterium
GCTTTGTTCGCGCCCTTCAAGCTGCGTTCCCTCGAACTGAAGAACCGCTTCGTGATGGCGCCCATGACCCGTTCGTTCTCGCCGAACGGCGTGCCGGGCGCCGATGTGGCCGCCTACTACCGCCGCCGCGCGCAGGCCGGCGTGGGCCTGATCCTCAGCGAAGGCACGGTGATCGATCGGCCTTCCTCCAGCAACGATCCCGATGTGCCGCACTTCCATGGTGAAGCGGCATTGGCCGGCTGGAAGCACGTGATCGATGAAGTGCATGCCGCCGGCGGGAAGATGGGCCCGCAGCTCTGGCACATGGGCGTGATGCCGCCGCACAAGAGCGGATGGACGCCGCCCGCGCCCTTCGAAGGCCCTTCGGACCGGATCAATGCCGAGAAGACCAATGGCCGCGCCATGACCGAAAGCGACATCGCCGACACCATCGCCGCGTTCGGTCGTGCTGCACGCGATGCACAACGGCTCGGCTTCGACATGGTGGAACTGCACGGCGCGCACCGCTACCTGATCGACCAGTTCTTCTGGGAGGCCACCAACACGCGCACCGACCGGTACGGCGGTGCCACGCTCGCCGAACGCACCCGCTTCGCCGCCGAGGTGATCCGCGAAGTGCGCAGGCAGGTGGGAACGGAGATGGTGGTGCAGGTCCGCCTCTCGCAATGGAAGCCCACGGCCTACGACAACAAGCTGGCCGCCACGCCGCAGGAGATGGAAAGCTGGCTCACGCCGCTGATCGATGCCGGTGCGGGCATCCTGCACTGCTCGCAGCGCCGCTTCTGGGAACCCGAGTTCGCGGGCAGCGACCTCAACTTCGCGGGCTGGGCGAAGAAGCTCACCGGCGTACCTACGATCACGGTCGGCTCCGTCGGGTTGAGCGGCGAATTCACCGCCGCCTTCCGCGGTGATAATTCCACGCCCACGCCGTTGGATGAACTCGTGCGTCGGTTCGATCGCGGCGACTTCGATCTGGTGGCCGTGGGCCGCGCCCTGCTCATGGACCCGCAATGGATGAACAAGGTGCGCGAGGGCCGTACCGATGAACTGCTGGGCTTCAGCAAAGAGGCGTTGATGGAACTACGGTAGGCGCCAACAGACAGGTCGACCCGGTGGTCCCGGCGCATGCCGGGAGACGTTACCGGAGCGATGGACAATGATCCGAATACAACGATGACCCCCTTCTCCATACTTGATCTGGCGCCCGTGGCGCAAGGCTCCACGCCCACCGAGGCTTTTCGCAATTCCGTGGTGCTGGCCCAGGAAGCCGAACGCCTCGGCTATCACCGCGTGTGGCTGGCCGAGCACCACGGCATGCGCGGCATCGCCAGTGCGGCCACGTCGGTGATGATCGCGCACATCGCCGGGCATACGAAGACCATCCGGGTGGGCAGCGGCGGTGTGATGCTGCCCAACCACGCGCCCTACATCATCGCCGAGCAGTTCGGCACGCTCAACGCGATGTTCCCCGGGCGCATCGACCTGGGACTGGGCCGCGCGCCGGGCACCGATCCGGCCACGGCCCGTGCCCTGCGCCGCGACCTGCAGGCCAGCGCCGAGAACTTCCCGAACGATGTGCAGGAACTGCAGTTCTGGTTCCGCGAACCCGAGCCCGGACAATCCGTGGTGGCCTTTCCGGGGGCCGGTGAGCATGTGCCGATCTGGTTGTTGGGCAGCAGTCTCTTCAGTGCCCAGTTGGCCGCGCACCTCGGCCTGCCCTTCGCCTTCGCGTCGCACTTCGCGCCCGAGCTGATGGAGCAGGCGATCGCCCTCTATCGCACGCGCTTCCAGCCCAGCGCGCAGTTGGATAAGCCTTACGCGATGTTGACGGTGAACGTGTTCGCGGCCGACAGCGATGCCGAGGCCAAGCAGCTTTTCACCTCCATGCAAGTGCAGTTCGTGAACATGCTGCGCGACCTCCGCGGGCTGGTGCAACCGCCGATCGACGACATCGACGCCTACTGGTCCCCGCAGGAGAAAGCCTGGGTGGGCGAGAAGCTGTCCCGCTCGTTCGTGGGCACGGGGGAAACGGTGGAACGCGGACTACGTGCATTCATCCAGGCGCACCAGCCCGATGAACTGATGATCAGCGGCCACTTCTTCGACCCTGCGGCCCGGTTGCGTTCCCTCCACATCACCGCTGAAGTGCGTGAACGGTTGGGGGCGCCAGTAGCTTCCGTGCTCCAACAATGATCGCCCCGGGCAATTGCTTGGATCTGGCACGTTCCATGCTTGGCACTCCGGATCTTGTTCCCAGCCTATGAAAACACGCCATGCCATTTCCTTCGGCTTGATCGCCTTCGCTGCGGTGGCCACCTTGAGCCTGTTCCTGTCCCGGGAGGATGAGGAACCCTTCGCCACGGATGTGCCGTGGACAGGGGGCGCGGAGAGCGACGACCCCTTTGCGGATATGATCGAGGAAGGCGGAGGATTGATCGCGCAGCTACGCGCGGAGGCGGCGGAACGGCTGCGCAAGGTGGCTGGGTAACACCAGTCGCGCTCTCGGACCCGGGGGATGCCGTATTACGCCTGGGATGGCTCGGGCTTCCTTGCGGCCGATCCGGTGGGCTGAAAGAATTTCCGCCGCGCCCACAGGGATACATGGACCAAGGCGATCAATGCGGGCACCTCCACCAAGGGGCCGATGATGCCGACGAAGGCCTGCCCGCTGTGAATGCCGAACACGCCGATGGCCACCGCGATGGCCAGCTCGAAGTTGTTGCCCGAAGCTGTGAACGCAATGGATGTGCTCTTGGCATAGTCCGCGCCGAACCAGCGGCCCACGCCGAGGCTGATCCCGAACATCAGTGCGAAATAGAGCACCAAGGGAACTGCGATGCGCACCGCATCGAGTGGAAGCTGTAGCACCATTTCGCCTTTCAGGCTGAACATCACCACGATGGTGAAGAGCAGGGCGACCAGGGTGATGGGGGAGATGCGCGGCAGGAATTGGTCACGGAACCACGCTTCTCCTTTTGCCTTGATCAGCAGGAAGCGCGACAGGAAACCGGCCGCGAACGGGATGCCCAAGTAGATGCCTACGCTCTTGGCGATCTCCTGCATCGACACATCCACGATCGCCGCATCCACGCCGAAGTAGGGCGGCAGCACGGTGATGAACACGTAGGCATACACGCTATAGAGCAACACTTGGAAGATGCTGTTCAGCGCAACGAGGCCAGCCGCATATTCAGGATCACCCTCGGCCAGTTCGTTCCACACGATCACCATGGCGATGCACCGGGCGATGCCAATGAGGATCAGGCCCATCATGTATGCCGGTTGGTCACGCAGGAAGAGCAACGCCAGTCCGAACATCAGCACGGGCCCGATGATCCAATTGAGCACCAACGAGGCGGTGAGCACGCGCGTGTTGCGAAATACTTCGCCCATCCGATCGTAGCGCACCTTGGCCAACGGGGGATACATCATCAGGATGAGCCCGATGGCAATGGGCCAGTTGGTGCTGCCCGATGCCATGCCGCTGAGCGAGGTGCCCACGTGCGGTGCAAAACGGCCTAGCGCCACGCCCGCCGCCATGGCCAGGAAGATCCATAGCGTGAGGTAGCGATCCAGGAAGCCCAACTTCTTGCGTTCACTCGCGGGTGCGCAGTGGCCCATGTCAGTCCAGGTCGTTGGCCGCGCCGTGGCAGAAGCGCTTGATGGCATCCCGGGTGCGGCGGAAGGCACCGAGGACCTCCGCTTCGGCCCCCGTCGCCTTTGCCGGATCGGGGAAGCTGTGGTGCATGCGCTCGGCGGGGCCTGGCAGGTAGGGACAGTGCTCGTTGGCATGATCGCACACGGTGATCACCAGGTCGTACGGACGCTCAAGCACGCTATCCACCATCTTGCTCGTGTGGCTGCTGATGTCGATGCCGTCCTCAGCCATGACTTGCACGGCGCGCGGGTTCAGGCCGTGCGTTTCGATCCCGGCGCTGACCACCTCGGCGCGGCCATTCGCGAAGTAGCGCAAATAGCCTTCGGCCATCTGGCTGCGGCAACTGTTGCCGGTGCAAAGGATGAGGATCCGCTTCATCGTTCAGCAGCAGGTGCTGTCGGTGCCGCAGCAGGCCGCTTTCAGTTCGGCCTGGGCAGGCTGTGCCGCAGGTTTGTGCGCGGCCACCGTGATGCTGAAGATCCCCGTGCCGCTCGCCTTGAAGGACGCGATCTCATCGGTGCTCAGGTAGTTGGAAAGAATGTCGTCGGGGATGGTGATCGGTTTGCGCTGCTGCACGGTCACCTGCTCGAAGCCGAGATCGTGGATGAGGCCGAGGTAGGCGGTTTCCTGCAATGCGCCGCTCACGCACCCCGCGTACATCTCCGCAGCGGAGCGCAGGTTTTCCGGCAGTTCGCCCCGCAGCACCACATCGCTGATGCTGAAGTGGCCGCCAGGTTTCAGCACCCGCATCACTTCGCTCATGGACATGCGCTTGTCCGGCACCAGGTTCAGCACGCAGTTGCTCACCACCACGTCCACGATGCTGCTGGTGAGGGGCAACGCTTCGATGTCGCCGTGCCGGAACTCCACGTTCTGGTATCCCAGCTTTGCAGCATTTGCCTTGGCCTTGGCGATCATCTCCGGGGTGAAGTCCACGCCGATCACGCGACCGTCCTCGCCGGCCTCGGCGCGGGCCACGAAACAGTCATTGCCAGCGCCGGAACCCAGGTCGAGCACCGTATCGCCCGGCTGGATGCCAGCGAACTGCGTGGGGAGGCCGCAGCCCAGGCCGAGGTCAGCATCGGCGGTATAGCCCTCCAACGCGGAGTAGTCCTCGCTCATGATGTTGTACACCTCGGTGCTGCAAGCTCCCGCTCCGCAGCAGCTACTGGCATTGGTATCCTTGTCCTGCATGGCGATCTCCGCGTACTTGGCACGGACCATATCCTTGGTTTGTTCTGCGGTGTTCATGGGTTGCGGTTTATGTCGGGGCGGGAAAATTCCCGCCCTCACGTGGGGCCGATGGGCGGGTAGATCTAGCAGCAGTCGTTCGATTCCGGCGTGTATTTGTCGAAGAGCTGGTTGAGCGATGCCCGGGCCTTGGCCCAGGCCTTGGGCTCGATGCAGTAGCAGACACTGGTGCCTTCCACCGTGCCTTGGATCAGGCCAGCCTCCTTCAGCTCGCGCAGGTGCTGACTGATAGTGGATTGGGCCAACCCCAGTTCCTCCACGAGGCTTCCGCAGATGCAGGCCTTGTGCTTGAGCATCACTTGCAGAATGGCGATCCGAGCCGGATGCCCCAGCACCTTGGCCCAGCGCGCCAGTTGGTTCTGGCTCCCCGTGAACAGTTCGGTCTTGGTGAGGCCCATGAGGGATGATCTTATAGATCGCAATATTACGATGAAGTGACCCACGACCGTATCCGATCCCGCTCATTCTTGAAAGGCCAATTCCTGATCGATCAGTGCTGATGCACAGCCTGGCTCATGGCGAAGATGCCCTCCGGGTCCTCTTCAAAGGCAGTGCCCACCACCAGCACATCGGCCCCGGAGGCGCATAAGGCGCGGGCAGTCCCCGCATCGCGGATCCCTCCTCCGACGATGATCGGCAGGTCCACGCTGTTCCGCACGGCGGCGATCATTTCCGGGGAGACCGTGCGTTCCGCGCCGCTTCCTGTATCCATGTAGATGGTGCGCAGGCCGAGCAGTTCGCCGGCGATGGCGGTGGCCGCGGCGATGCCGGGCTTATCGTGCGGGATGGGCGCTGTTTGGCTCACGTAGCTCACGGTGGTGGGCAGGCCGCCATCGATCAGCATGTAGCCGGTGGGGATCGCCTCTATGCCCATGGCCCGCACCGTGGGCGCTGCGGTCACGTGGTGGCCGATGAGCAGCTCGGGGTTGCGGCCGCTGATCAACGAGAGGAAGAGCACCGCATCGGCGTGGCGGCTGAGCTGCGCGGGGCTGCCGGGGAAGAGCACCACGGGGCGGTCGCTCAGTTGTTTCACACGCTCCACGCAGCGATCGCAAGTGGTGGTGGTGAGCAGGCTGCCGCCCACCAGGATCAGGTCGGCCCGGGCCATGCAGGCGTTTTGCACGGTGCGCTCCAGCCGCGCCTCGTCCTGCCCGAAGTCGGGATCGATCAGCACGGCCAGCAGCTTGCGGCCTTCCGCACGGGCGGCTTCGATCAAGGGGAGCACGGACATGGGGTGCGAACTTACTGTGCCGGACCGCTCACTGGCCGGTCCGCCCGGTGATTGTCGTTCCGGGCCGATCCCGTGGAGCCGACCTGCGTACCGGCAGGCAGGCGCCACGGGTGCCCGTAGCAGGGGTCGCGAACCCCATCGCCCGTAGCCCTTACCTTTGCGGCCCTGAAGCGAACACGACCATGCCGCAGACCAAAGAAAAGCTCCAGTACAAGGTGAAGGACATGAGCCTTGCCGATTGGGGCCGCAAGGAGATCGAACTGGCCGAGGCCGAGATGCCGGGCCTGATGAGCCTGCGCAAGGAGTACGGCGCGGAGAAGCCGTTGAAGGGCGCCCGCATCGCCGGTTGCCTGCACATGACCATCCAGACCGCCGTGCTGATCGAGACCCTGAAGGAGCTCGGCGCCGAGGTGAGCTGGAGCAGCTGCAACATCTTCAGCACGCAGGACCACGCCGCAGCGGCCATCGCCAAGGCGGGCATCCCCGTGTTCGCCTGGAAGGGCATGAACGAGGAGGAGTTCGACTGGTGCATCGAGCAGACGCTGTTCGCCTTCGAGGGCGGGGAGCCGCTGAACATGATCCTGGACGATGGCGGCGACCTGACCAACATGGTCTTCGACCGCTTCCCGGAACTGGCCAAGGGCATCAAGGGCCTGAGCGAGGAGACCACCACCGGGGTACACCGGTTGATGGAGCGCGAGAAGAACGGCACGTTGGTGATGCCCGCGATCAACGTGAACGACAGCGTGACGAAGAGCAAGTTCGACAACAAGTACGGCTGCAAGGAAAGCGCGGTGGACGCCATCCGCCGGGCCACCGACGTGATGATGGCGGGCAAGGTGGCCGTGGTGGCCGGCTACGGCGACGTGGGCAAGGGCACCGCCGCCTCACTGAAGGGAGCGGGCGCCCGCGTGATCGTCACCGAGATCGATCCCATCTGCGCCCTGCAGGCCGCCATGGACGGCTTCGAGGTGAAGAACATGGCCAACGCCGCCCCGCGCGCGGACATCATCATCACCACCACCGGCAACCGCGACATCATCCGCGGCGAGCATTTCGAGGTGCTGAAGGACAAGGCCATCGTGTGCAACATCGGCCACTTCGATAATGAGATCGACATGGCCTGGCTGAACAAGCACCACGGCCAAAGCAAGGTGGAGATCAAGCCGCAGGTGGACAAGTACACCATCAATGGCAAGGACGTCATCATCCTGGCGGAAGGCCGCTTGGTGAACCTGGGCTGCGCCACCGGCCACCCCAGCTTCGTGATGAGCAACAGCTTCACCAACCAGACGCTGGCGCAGATCGAGCTGTGGAAGAACCACGCCAACTACGAGAACAAGGTGTACGTGCTGCCCAAGCACCTCGATGAGAAGGTGGCCAGCCTGCACCTGGCGAAGATCGGCGTGGAGCTGGAGGAGCTCACCCCCGAGCAGGCCAAGTACATCGGCGTGCCGGTGAAGGGGCCGTTCAAGAGCGACGCCTACCGGTACTGAGTCCATAGGGCCGGTGGCCCTATGGAAGCCTGAGTCCATAGGGCCGGTGGCCCTATGGAAGTCTCTATTGAGGGTCAACGACCCTCAATAGAGGTCAGTTATAGATCCGCAGGATCGTCCCGTTGAAGGTGGTGTTGTACCGGTGCAGGTTCAGGGCGGCGGGCCCTTCCACCACGCTGCCGTCCATGATCAGGAAGCGGGAGCCGCAACACAGGGTGTCCATGGCCAGCACTTCGCTCTCGTCCACGAACACGCGGCACAGCTCGGCGGGCTGGTAGGGGCAGTGGCGGTCCAGGGCCACGAACTCGGTGGGCGACTTGCGGTACACGATCATGCCCAGCGACCCGCCGGTGAGGTAGAGCCATCCGCCGGTGACCGCGAGGTCGGCGTACGACGGATTGTTCACGTTGATCTCGATGTGGACCGGTACCGGTGGGACCCCGCCGGCCTGATCGCGTTTGCAGCCGGCCCACGGGAGCACGGCCAGCAGCGTGGCGAAGAGCAGGGCGGTACGGAACATGGGCGGGCGGGCAGGTCAAAAGTAATGCGGCGGGCCGGGGTGCGTATCCTTGCACCATGCGCCGGCTGCTCACGCTCCTCTCGTTGCTGGCCCTGCTGATGGCGGTGCCCGGCGGCGCGCTGGCCCAGGAGGGCATCAGCCGCAAGAAGCAGGAGAAGACCCTGGCCAAGAAGGCCAAGCAGGAGGCCAAGCAGAAGGCCAGGCAGGAGAAGCAGGACCGCAAGCGCCACCTGTCGATCCAGGACAAGGACACGCGCAAGCGGATCAAGCGGCACACCAAGCGGGCCGACCGGCACGGCACGCACCGCCACCGCGACGGCTTCCCGCGGAACCTGTTCAAGCGCAGGCGCTGAGGCACCGCACCCTGGCACGCGACGACCTTTCCTTATGCCGGGGCATGGCCGTTCCGTTTGTTGCCGATATATTGCCCCCGCATTGGCGGCGGGATGTTCCACAGGTCCCTGACCAGCACCCCCACCTTCGGGAAAGCCTTGTGGGACGGGGGATGCAGCGGATCGTGAAAAAACCTGAACGAAAGTGGAAACTCCTATATTTACGCCCCCTCGTTGTGCAACAACGCTGAACGTTAAACCCTTCCGTTGATGGTGAGAAGGCTATTCTCCGCGATCGCCCTGTTCCCTATAGTGCTGACACTGCAAGCCCAGACGGGCTCCGGCAGTCTCAGGGGCAAGATCACCGATAGCAAGACCGGCGAACCCCTGCCGTTCGTGAACGTGGTGCTGGAGCGCTCCGGCCAGCAGGTGACCGGCAGCGCCTCGGACTTCGATGGCGGGTACGACATCAAGCCGATCGACCCGGGCACCTATGATGTGGTGGTGACCTACGTGGGCTACCAGCCGCACAAGCGAACCGGGGTGATCGTCAACGCCAACCGGATCACCTTCCTGGACCTGCAGCTGACCCAGGGGATCGAGCTCAAGGAGTTCGAGGTGGTGCAATACACCGTGCCCCTGATCGATCGCGACGGGGGCGCATCGGGCGGCACGGTGACCCGCGAGGACATCGCCAAGATGCCCGGCCGTAGCGCGGCCTCCATCGCCACCACCGTGGCCGGCACCTCCGATGCCGGCACCGACGGCGGCATCAGCATCCGTGGGGCGCGTACCGAGAACACCTACTACTATATAGATGGTGTGAAGGTGCCCGCCGGCGCCGGTACCGGCCTGCCCAAGAGCGCCATCGAAGAGGTGCAGGTGATCACCGGCGGGGTGCCCGCCAACTACGGCGACGTGACCGGTGGTCTGATCAACATCACCACTCGTGGTCCCAGCCGCAGCTTCTTCGGCGGGGTGGAATACCTTACATCCGGTTTCAAGGTCGGCGACGACATCACGGACGTGATCGGACTGGACAAATACGGGTTCAACCAGGCGGAGGCCAGCCTCTCCGGCCCCTTGCTCTTCAAGAAGGACAGCGTGGGCAACAAGACGCGCCCGCTGATCGGCTTCTTCCTCTCCGGCCAGTACACCAATATCCTGGACCCCCGGCCCTTCGTCGGCGGCGACATGCGCGTACTACCCGAGGTGCGCGACCGCCTGCTGGGGAACCCCGCCAGCCTCTTCCCCAACGGGCCCAACGACTGGACCCTCCAGTACAACAGCCAGTACCTGCACCGGTCGGACATCCAGTCCATCCCCACCCGCCAGAACGCCGGTGAGGTCGCCTACCTGGCCTCCGGGAAGATCGACATCACCACCACCCCCACGATCAACCTCAGTGTGGGCGGCTCCTTCGACCATGGCAACCGCCAGTCCTACAACCGGGAGAACGCCCTGCTGAACCCCAGCAACAACGTGCGCCTGAAGGAGACCACGTGGCGGGCCTTCGTGCGCTTCACCCAGCGCTTCCAGAACCGGTCCGAGGAGGAGGAGAACGCCGCCACCCTGAAGAACGCCTATTACTCGCTGCAGTTCGATTACTCGCGCTACACCAGCGACGTGCGTGACTTCGACCACGGCGAGCGCCTGTTCGACTACGGCTACGTGGGCCGGTTCGTCACCCATCGGGCGCCGCAGTTCGAGCTGCGCGGCAACCATTGGGCGCAGGTGGGCATGCAGGACACCCTGATCACCTTCACCCCGGGCACGCAGAACCCCGACCTGGCATCGGTGACCGACTTCTACTTCAACTCCTTCCCCTACGAGCAGTTCCCCGCCTCCGAGCTGCTGGGCTTCGGCAGCGCCGGCTACGTGGGCTACTACCGCAACTTCGAGGAGACCACCGCCCGCGGCGCCCTGTGGAACGGCATGTCGCCGCCGAGCCTGTACAACCTGTGGAACAACATCGGCCTGCTCACCGACCCCAACGGCGCCCTGTACCGCAAGCGGCAGAACGACCAGGTGCGCTTCACCGCCATGGGCAGCGCGGACCTGGGCAACCACGCCGTGCAGGTGGGCGTGGAGTACGAACAGCTCACCCAGCGGCGGTACGACCTGGCCCCCGTGGGCCTGTGGACCCGCGCGCGTGACCTGGCCAACTTCCACATCCGCCACTGGCAGGACACCTTCGTCACCGACATCGTGCAGCT
>JAVFAQ010000077.1:0-10695 GCA_034002325.1 Flavobacteriales bacterium
GTCCTGGTGCTGGTGGACCTGGACGCACCGTGGACCGCGGGTCCGGAGAACATCCTGTACAAGTGCGGCTGGTCGCCGTTCACCGGGCAGCGCTTCCGGTCGCGGGTGCTGGCCACCTGGGTGAACGGCCACCGGGTGTACGACGGCGTGCGGGTGGACGACCGGGTGCGCGGGGAACGCTTGCTCTTCGACCGATGAGGCGCGTATTGGCAGCGGTGATGCTGGCCGCCACGGCCTGCGGCGGCGGGCCGGGGCCCATGCCCGAAGGCACATTGCCGCGCGACACCTTCAAAGAGCTGCTGGTGGGCGCGCACTTGATCGAGGCCCATGGGCGCCATCGGCTGTCCACGGGCATCGCGTTGGGCGGCGGCACCCCGCAGGCCGCCGCGTTCGACTCGCTGTACGCGGCGCACGGCACGGACTCCGCCGCCTTCCGCGCCACCTTCGCCGCGTATGCCGACCGGCCGCATGAGCTGAAGGCGGTGTACGAAGAGGTGCTCACCGAGATCCTGCGGCGCAAGGACGAAGCCCTTCAGTAGGCTCTGCGGCCGGCGTGGAAGTCGGCCACGTTGCGCGTCATCTCGTCCAGGCCGCGGAAGGTGCAGCCGATGGCGGCCTTCACCTTGGCGGCATCGTAGGCGCGGTGGGCGATGGCGCTGGCGGCGGTGTGGCGCGTGATCAACGGGCGGCCGCCGAACAGGGTGCGCACCCGCTCCAGGCGCCAGGCCATGGCCAGCGCCCACGGCGGGATGCGGCGCGTGGGCACCGGCCGGCCGTAGGCTTGCGCGAAGGAGGCGAACAGCTCCCGGTAGCCGGGACTGGCGCCCACCAGCAGATGGCGCTCGCCGGTGCCGCCGTCGCGCATCAGGCGCACCATGCACGCGGCCACGTCGCGCGCGTCCACCACGGAATTGGCGCCCGGCGGGTAGTATGCGGTGCCTTTGCGCAGGCGTTCGGCCAGCACCATGGAGCTGCGCCCCGGCGCGCCGGGCCCGATCACCACGCAGGGGTTCACGATCACGGCGTCGAGCCCTTCGGCGATGCCGCGGTACACCTCGAGCTCGGCGGCGTACTTGCTCAAGGCGTAGGGCGACCGCCCCTTCTCTTCCCAGGGCGTGCCCTCGTCCCATGCCTCGCCGGGGCGGCCGTTGCCGATGGTGGCGGTGGAGCTCACGTGCAGCAGCCGGCCCACGCCCGCCCGCAGCGCGGCGTTCACCAGGTTCTCCGTGCCCACCCGGTTCACGCGGTCCAGCGCATGGCGGTCGCGGGGGTCGAAGGAGACCACGGCGGCGGCATGGTACAAGTGCTGCACGCCGGCCATGGCATCCTCCAGGGCGGCCACGTCGTCCAGGTCGCCGGGCACCCATTCGACCTTCTTCAGCAGGGCATCGGCATCGGGGCGGTAGTGGCGGAAGACCTGCTCCACGCTGCGGCGGTCGCTTCCTTCGCGGTGCAGCGCGCGCACCTCCGTACCGGCCACGGCCAGTTCCAGCAGCAGGTGGCCCCCCACGATACCGGTCCCGCCGGTCACCAACACTGCGCCCATGGGGCGAAAGATACCCGGCGCGGGTGAGCCTTCTATCTTCGCGCTCCGCGCAAATGGCGCGATACCGCACCCCGATGGCCGTCAAGAATTTCATTGCCGAACTGCGCTGGCGCGGCATGCTGCACGACAGCACGCCCGGCGTGGAGGAACACCTGATGCAGGGCCCGGCCACCGGCTACATCGGCTTCGACCCCACGGCGGACAGCCTGCACGTGGGCAACTTGGTGCAGATCATGATGCTCACGCACTTCCAACGGTGCGGGCACCGGCCGATGGCCCTGGTGGGCGGCGCCACGGGCATGGTGGGCGACCCCAGCGGCAAGAAGGCCGAGCGCAACCTGCTGGACGAGGAGGCGCTGCGCCACAACCAGGCATGCGTGCGGAAGCAGTTGGAGCGTTTCCTCGACTTCAGCGGCACGGTGAACCCGGCCCGCATGGTGAACAACTACGACTGGTTCAAGGACATGGGCTTCCTGCGGTTCATCCGCGAAGTGGGCAAGCACATCACGGTGAACTACATGCTGGCCAAGGACAGCGTGAAGACGCGATTGGAGAGCGGCCTCTCGTTCACCGAGTTCAGCTACCAGCTGGTGCAGGGCTACGATTTCCACTGGCTGAACCAGCATGAAGGCTGCACCGTGCAGATGGGCGGCAGCGACCAGTGGGGGAACATCACCACGGGCACCGAGCTGATCCGCCGCATGGGCGGTGGAGAGGCCTACGCCGTGACCACGCCGCTGATCACCAAGGCCGACGGCAGCAAGTTCGGCAAGAGCGAGGGCGGCAACGTATGGCTCGATGCCGCGCGCACCTCACCGTACAAGTTCTACCAGTTCTGGCTCAACGCCAGCGATGCCGACGTGGAGCGCTACGTGCGGATCTTCACCACGTGGGACCAGGAACATGTGGAGGGGCTGGTCGCGGAGCATGCGAAGGCGCCGCACCTGCGTGTATTGCAGAAGGAACTGGCGGCGGACATCACGCGGCGGGTACACGGCGAAAGCGAGTTGCAGGGCGCCATCGCTGCGAGCGGCATCCTGTTCGGCAACGCGGCCGAGGGCTTGTCCACGCTCACCGAGCAGCAATGGCTGGACGTGTTCGAGGGCGTGCCGCAGGCCGAAGTGCCGCGCACGGCCTTGGAAGGCGGCATTCCGATCATCGACCTGCTCACCGGGCACACCGGCTTCCTGCCCAGCAAGGGCGAGGCGCGGCGGGCGCTGAAGGAAGGCAGCATCAGCGTACACAAGGTGAAGGTGGACGACACGCGCACCGTGGGCACCGACGACCTGATCGGCGGGAAGTTCATCCTGCTGCAACGCGGGAAGAAGAACTACTTTTTGGTGAAGGCGGGGTAGGCGTGGATCGCCGGGTCGCCCCACCCTCCGCAGCGGTCAGCCGAAGGCGACCCGGCGGCTTCCAACTCACCGCTATGCCTGCCGTATCCGTGCTTCGATCCACGCCTGTATCTCCTCCACGGATGACTTGCCTTCTGCCACGCGGATGATGATGCTTTCCAGCATGGCGGCTGCTTTCCCTGCAGGGGTAGGATATAGGTCGTCACCCGCGAAGGGCTGGTAGGGCCGCGCGAGACAGGCTTCAAGGCCGCCGGGGTCCCGCAGGCCGGTGGCACCTCCGAATTCAGCCACGAGCAGAGCATGTACACGCTCCGCCTGTATGAAGGAGATCATTGGGCGAGCCGTTGGAGCAGTCCCCGGTTCTCGTCGATGATGCGTTTCACGCGGGCATCGAGATCCGCCTCGTCCAGCATCGCCTTCACTTCGTCGATTATGCTGACGAAACGTTGGAGTTTGTTGTCGGGGACGGCATCCAGGGTCTTGTGGGCCTTTTCTCGGAGTTCCTTGGTGCTCATGGTGTCCCAAAGATAGCCCGGTCATCTTCCTACCCCACCAACAGATTGCAGCCCCTTACGTCGCTGTGGTCGAACCGGCCCAGCACCTCGAAACCACCATCGGCGTGCAGGCGCCCGAGGTCTTGCGTGGCGATGAACGGGCAGCTGGCGATGTTGCACAGATCGATCACGTCGATGCCACCGGTGCGGCCTTGTGGAACGGTGGCGAACGGGTCGTTCACTTCGCGGATGCGCACCTGCATCCACGGCGGACAGCGATAGATGCCCTCGCCCGTGCTCCACGCCTGCGAGAGCAGCTCGGTCATGCCGTACTCGCTGTGGATGGTGGGCACTTGGAACGCGTTCTTCAGGATGCGGTGCAGTTCGTCGCGCACCAGTTCCGGCCGCCGCCCCTTCATGCCGCCGGTCTCCATGATCGTGGTGTGTCGTAGCGGCTGCGGGAATTGTTCGGCCAGATCGAGCAGGGCGAATGTGACGCCGAGCAACAGCGTCCTCCGGCCCTCGTCCTCGCTGCGGCGCAGGAGGTCCGCCACCTCATCGTACTTGTACAGGTAGGTGCCGCTGAGCGGGTCTCCGCTGGCCGCGATGAGGTGCTCGGCCATGTACACGAGCGAGCTGCCGGGCCGCTCCAGATAGGCGGGCAGCAGGGCGATGATGCGCCATTCCTTGGGATCGCCGTACACGGCCCGGAACGAGGTGCGGAACGAGCGCTCGTAGAGATCGGGCCACGGCACGTGGTGGGTGGCGGTGATGGCGCCGGTGGTGCCGCTGCTGGTGAAGGGAACGGCGGGAACGAGATCCTCCAGCAGCACCCGATGGTTGCGGAAGGCGCCGATGGGCAGATAGGGGATGCGATGCACCGTGGTCACCGTGGCCGGGTCCATGCGCAGGCCGTGCAGGAAGGCGCGGTACACGGGGTTGCGCGCGGCGTGCAGGCGGAAGAGGTCCAGGGCCAGGGCATCGAAGCCGGGCCCGTCGGCCACATGGAACGGGCGGTGGAGCAGGTCTTGGGGTGCGGGGAAAGGGGCCGCCATGGACGTGCCGCCGGCCTACCTTTGCACAGATGCAACGCCCGATCGGCAGCCCGGCAAAAGTAGCCCTGTGGTCCGTGGCCCTCATGCTGGCCCTGCCGGCGTGCATGGAGCGCAAGGAATTCCCCGTGGAGCCGCGGATCGAGTTCCGGTCCATGGAGGTGTTCGCCGATTCGCTCTCGCTCACGATCTCGTTCACCGATGGCGACGGGGACATCGGGCTGGACGCCACGGACAATGCGCCGCCGTTCGACAGCGGCTCGCCGTGGCACAACAACCTGTTCGTGGAGTACCACCAGCTGGTGGCCGGCGAATGGACGCAGCCCGCGTTGTTGATCCCGCTGCACTACCGGATCCCGCGCCTGTCGCCCAGCGGCCGCGACAAGGCGTTGGAGGGTGAGGTGGCGGTGGGCATGGCCTGGCCCGTCTTCCCCATGCCGCCGGGTTCGCCGGCCGATACGGTGCGCTTCACGGTGCAACTGGCTGACCGGGCGCTGCACCTGAGCAACGTGGTGGAGACCGGGGTGCTGCTGGTGGCCCACTGATCACACCTCGCCCACCAGGGCCTCGGTGACGTTGATCACGTGGTCGCCCACCTTCTCGCAACTGCTGAACAGGTCGTTGTACACCAGCCCGCTCTTCACGTTGTAGTCGCCGGCCTCGATGCTCTTCAGGTGGCCGCGCCGCAGCCGGTCGCGCGTATGGTTGATGCGCTGCTCCACCTTCACGGCTTCGTCGATCGCCACCTCCCCGTCGGCGGCCTCCAGGTTGCGCTGCATCACCGCGAAGGCCCGGTCCAGCAGGTCGATCAGCTCCTGCAGGTGGTTGCGCTGCTCGGGGGTGAACCACAGGCGCTCGGCATGCTTGCGCTCCAGCAGGCGGGACATCTGGTAGAAGATGTCGCCCACGCGCTCCAGGTCGCCGATCATGGAGAGCATGGCACGGATGCGCTCGCTCACGGCCTCGTCCTTGGCCTCGGCGCTGGTGCGGGTGAGGTAGCGGCTGATCTCCACCTCCATGCGGTCGGTGATCTCCTCGTAGCGCTCCAGGTCGCGCATCAGCGTCAGGCGCTCCTCGTCGCTCTTGGTCACCAGCAGGCGGCGCACCATGCCGGACATGGCGGCGGCCACGCGGCCCAGCTTGGCGATCTCGCGGCGGGCCTCCAGCAGCGAGAGCTCGGGCGCGAGGCCCATCACCGGGTCGTCGATGTACTTCAGCCGGTGCTGCTCATCGTGGGCCGTGCGCGAGGGCACCATGCGGGTCACCAGGCGCTCCAGCTGGGGCACGAAGCCGATCAGCAGCAGGGTGTTGATCACGTTGAAGGAGATGTGCAGGTAGGTGAGCGACCACACCACCGCGGTGGTGTCCACGTAGGGCGATGCGCCATGCACGCGCTGCACGTAGGCGTCGATGGCGTGCAGGTAGGGCGCCAGCAGGAACAACGCCCACACCAGGCCGATGGCCTTGATCACGAAGTGGGCGCGGGCGGTGCGGCGGGCCCATGCGTTGCCCACCAGGGCGGCGATGTTCGCGGTGATGGTGGTGCCCACGTTCATGCCCAGCACGGTGGCGGCGGCCATCTCGTAGCCGATGATCCCGCCCTCGCACAGCACCATGGCCGCAGCCAGCGCCACGCTGCTGCTCTGCACCAGCACGGTGAACACGAAGCCCAGCAGCACGAACAGCAGCACCGACGGCAGGCCGTGGTCCGTGAGCCCGCGCAGGAACTCCATGCTGGCGGCATCGGGCGAGGGGATCGCGGTCTTGAGGAACTCCAGCCCGATGAACAGGATGGCGAAGCCCATGAGGAACTCGCCGATGGCCTTCACCTGCCGGTTCTTCATCAGCAGCATGGGCAGGGCCACCCCCACGATGGGCAGGGCGAAGGTGTGGATGGTGCTTCCGGCGAAGCCGATGGCGCTGAACGCGATGGCCTTCACCGTGGTGCCGATGTTGGCGCCCATGAGCACGCCGATGGAGCCGCGCAGCGAAAGCACCCCGGCATTGACGAAGCTCACGGCCATCACCGATGTGACCGACGAGAGCTGGATGAGCACCGTGGTGACGAAGCCGGTGAACACGCCCACGAAGCGGTTGGCCGTCATGGCCTGCAGCACCTGCCGCATGCGCCCGCCGGCCACCTTTTGCAGGCCCTCGCTCATGGACTTCATGCCATGGATGAGCAGCCCCAGCGAACCCGCCAGGGTAAGGAATTCGACAAGGCCGAAACGCATGGAAGGTCCCGAAAAAGGACGCCGAAAGTACCCGGTCCATGTTACGGCAATGTTCACTCTGTCTTTCCGGCGGATCAAATCGCGGGCCCCGGTACGGCAGGCGTTGGGGCACCGGTTATCTTCGGCCACGTCCGCCGCCGCGCTCCACATTCCGCCCGGCGGGCATGCACTTGGGACCCGTTTCCACCCGGAAGGTCGCCCTGCTGGTGGCCTTGTTCGTCGCGCTGGCCGCGGGGCTCGCGGCCTGGGCCGGCACCACCTGGGGCGGCACGGCCCCGTGGTGGCCCGCGCTGCTGGCGGCCGTGGTCTTCGCCGTGGCCTACGCGGCCGTGCTGCTGGGCATCGAGCGGTTCGTACACCAGCGCATCCAGGCCCTGTACCGCACCGTGCACGACCTGCGGCGCGGGGGGCCGAAGGACGAGCGGCCGGTGCCCAAGGGCGATGTGCTGGACCAGGTCCACATGGAGGTGCGCGCATGGGCCAACGAACGCCGCACCGAGATCGCCGGCCTGCAGGAGCGCGAGAAGTTCCGCCGCGAGTTCATCGGCAACCTGTCCCACGAGCTGAAGACGCCGATCTTCAACATCCAGGGCTACATCCTCACCCTGCTCGAGGGCGGCCTGGAGGACGAGCGGGTGAACCGCGATTTCCTGGACCGGGCCAGCAACGGGGTGGACCGGCTGATGCAGCTGGTGGAGGACCTGGACATGATCACCAAGTTGGAGAGCGGGGTGATGGAGCTGCGCGAGGCCGACTTCGACCTGCACGAACTGGTGGCCGAGGCCATGGCCGGCATGGAGCTGAAGGCCACCGGGCGCGGCATCACGTTGGTGAACGAGGTGGCGCCGGGCACCCGGGTGCAGGGCGACCGCGCGCGGCTGGCCCAGGTGCTGACCAACCTGCTGGGCAACGCCATCGTGTACGGGCGCGCGGGCGGCTCTTGCACGGTGCGCACCTACCCGCTGGGCGAGCAATTGGTGGTGGACGTGGCGGACGACGGCGTGGGGATCGCCAAGGAGCACCTGCCGCGCCTGTTCGAGCGGTTCTACCGCGTGGGCAAGAGCCGCGCACGCCACGAGGGCGGCTCCGGGCTGGGCCTGGCCATCGTGAAGCACATCATCGACGCGCACCGGCAGACCATCACCGTGAAGAGCACCGAGGGCGTGGGCTCCACCTTCAGCTTCACCCTGCGCCGCGGGGAGTGACGCGGCGGCCGTACCGGCAGCGACGTTCGTTCACCGGACGGCCTCCTCGTACAGCACCACTTCCCGCTCGTTGTTGATGCTGATGCGCGGGATGTCGTCGTAGATGGTCACCTTGCCGGTGACGCAGACGGTCTTGTTCAGCAGCCAGGTCTCCGGGTCGTAGCTGAAGTTGGGCCCGTTGTACGACCAGATGGTGGCGTAGAAATCCTGGTGCGGGTGCAGGCGGTCGAAGTTGAGGTAGATCGCCTGGGCCTTGGTGGTCTTGCGCGTGCCCACCACGGTGCCGCAGATGGTGGCGGTCTTGCCGATGTGGTAGCGGGCCTGCACGCTGTTGAACATGCCCTTGGGCAGCGGGGCCTTCAGCGGCTCCACCTCGCCGAAGAAGGGATCGCCCTCGGCATACCAGTCCATCGGCTCGCGCATGGCCTCGATCCGGTCCTCGATCGCATCGTCCAGGGCGTGGAAGAAGTCCAGCCCGGTGAGCTTCTCCACGCTGTCAACGGGCACGGCGTAGCTGATGGGCGGGTGGTCCAGCGCGGCGTTGCGCATCACGAAGCCGATGGCCTTGGGCCGGTCGCCGTCCAGGTCGGCGATCACCTTCCAGAAAAGCTCCGGGATGCTCACCTCGTTGCGGCGATCGGGCTTCTGCAACGTGGGCAGGCCCTCGCGCAGCACGGGCCCGGTGGCCACGAACACGCGCCGCTTGCTGAAGTGGACGTAGCGGCGCACCCAGTCCTCCAGCTCGGCCCATGTCTTCCGGTTCAGCTCGGGCAGCTGGGGGCTGATGTTGCTGTACAGGTAGGTGGCGGCCAGGGCGTCGTAGGTCCAGCGCAGGTCGGCGCTGGGCACCATGTGGCCGCGGTCGTACCCGCTGTACCAGTAATCGGCGGTGACGGCGGTGCCGGTGGCCACCCGGGGATCGGGCAGGAACGAGTCGATGCGGGCCAGGTTGCCGTGGATCAGGTCGGGCGTGGCGATGTGGGCGGTCCACCTGGGCTGCTCGTGGGCCTCGCTGTACACCAGGGCATGGCCGGGGTGCATGATCAGTTGCTCGCCGGGGTCCGGTTTCGGCAGGCCGAAGGCTTCCAGGTCGCGGCGGATGATGGCGAGCTTCACGCTGTCCAGCCGGGCGGTGAGGGCGGTGCCGCGCTCGGCATGGGCGGCCCGCTGCTCTTCGAGGGACCGCAGCCGTTGGTCCAGTTCGTTCTGGGCGGCCAGGGCCCCGGCGAGGCCGGCCACGGCGCAGGTGAGCAGAAGGCGGTGTACGGGCATGAAGCGCGAATGTAGGGGGCCGGCCCTCAGCGGAGCCGCCGGGCGAGGTCTTCGAGGGCCGGGCCCAGCAGGTCGGGCGGCGGCTCGCGACGGACGGTGGCGGCACGGCCCAGGGCCGCAGCGATGTCAACGGCGTGCTGGGGCTGCACCACGTGGCGGCCGGTGGCGCCATGCAGGCGGGCCAGGTATTCCTGCTCCGGCTGGCCGGGCGTGGGCACCAGCAGCGCACCCCGCCCCAGCGCGTGCAGGTCCATCAACGTGGTGTAGCCGCTGCGCGCCACGATCAGCTCGGCACCGGCCATGGCGCGGGCCAGCTCCAGGGCGGGCAGATGCGGCACGCACCGCACGCTGCCCTCCCCCACCGGGGCCGCCCCTCCGGGCAGCCCGCGCACCACCAGGTGGTCGCCGTCGATCCCCCGCAATTGGTCCGTGATGATGGCCTCCAGCAACGTGCGCTGGGGTTCGGGCCCGCTGATCACGGCCACCACGCGGTACGGTCCCGCTGTACGGCCGGCCGGGGAGGCGGCCCCGGCCACCGGTGCCATGCGGCTCACCGGGCCGATGTAGCGGGCGTTGGCCGGCAGCTGCGGCCCGTGGGAAAGATCGCCCGCCAGGCCGGGGGCTTCCGGCGCATCCATCACCCAGCAGGCATCGAAGCGCCCGATGTACGCGCGGTTGATGCGGCGCAGCACCCCTTGCACCACGGGCGTGAAGGGGAACACCTGGTGGGTGATGAGCACGCTGGGCAGGTGCACGGCACGCACCCCGAAGCGGTTGTCACTGATCACGGCGTCCAGCCGCAGCTCCTGGTGCAGGCGTTGGAAAGCCGCGTGCTCCCGCCGCACGGCGCCCACCATGGCCGGGAATTGCTTCGCGATGGCCCCCACTTGCGAGCGGCCTTTCGCGTAGCGTACGGTCACCCCGGGCAGCACGGCGAAGGGAAGCGCGGGGAAGGCCTCGCGCAGCAGGGCCAGCGGGGCCCGGTCGGCCAGGACCACCGGCCGGGCGTCCATCTCCAGCAGCCGTTGGATGATGGGGACCACGCGCGTGGCGTGGCCCAGGCCCCAGTCCAGGGGGGCGATCGCGATGCGGGCGCCGCGGAACATGGGGCGAAGGTCGGGGACGGGGTGACAGTACGCCGCCGCCGGGGATCACCGGGTATTCCGTTGCTTCGCGCCTCCGATGGGCAAGAACAAGCTGGTCCGCTTCGCCGAGAACGCCACCTTCGACCATGTGGTGCAGCCCACGTACGCGGAGCTGATGCGCGATGGGCTGGCGTTGCGGGGCCGGTGGAACGCGGACTTCTTCAAGCGCGATGCACCGCTGGTGCTGGAGCTGGGCTGCGGGCGCGGCGAGTACACCGTGGGCCTGGCGCAATTGCGGCCGGAACGGAACTACATCGGCGTGGACATCAAGGGCGCCCGGATCTGGCGCGGGGCGCGCAACGCACGCGAGCTGGGCCTCACCAACGTGGGCTTCCTGCGCACGCACGTGGACCACATCCTGCAATGCTTCGGCCGGCACGAGGTGGACGAGA
>JAVFAQ010000078.1:0-10689 GCA_034002325.1 Flavobacteriales bacterium
ACCGATGAGCAGGCCCTGCTCGAAGCGGCCACACCCAACCTCTGACAGCCATGGAATACCAGCTCCTCATAGGGCCCCTGGTGGTGCTGTCGATCCTGATGGCCACGGACTTCAGCTGGAGCAACGTGCTCACCACTTCGCGCAACGACCTGGTGTTCGAGGATCGCCACCGGGAGTACGGGGCCTTCACCCTGCGCCGCGACTACGTGCGCCGCCTGGTGATGGCCGTGGCCGGCTCGCTGCTCTTCTTCGGCCTGGCCATCGGCCTGCCCAAGATCATCGCCACCCTGGGCGGCGGCGACGAGGTGGAAGTGGTGGAGAAGAAGATCGTGGACGTGAACCTCGACCTCTTCGAGCAGGAGGAGAAGGAGGAACCACCGCCGCCCCCGCCCGTGGAACCCGAGCCCATCAAGGTGGAAAGCGTGCAGTTCACCGAGCTCAAGGCCGTGGACGAAGTGGTGGACGAGCCGCCCCCCACCCAGGAGATCCTCGAGGAGACCCAGGCCGGCGTGATCACCCAGGAGGGCGAGAAGATCGAGGCCCCGCCCCCGCCCGTGGAGGTGGAGGTGGAACCCCAGATCTTCACCATCGTGGAAGAGATGCCCAGCTTCCCCGGCGGCGAGGCCAAGCTCTTCGAGTACCTCGGCAAGAACATCAAGTACCCCCAGATGGCCACCGACATGGGCATCTCCGGCGTGGTCTACGTCACCTTCGTGGTGGACGAGCATGGCAAGGTGAAGGACCCCAAGGTGCTGCGTGGCATCGGCGGGGGCTGTGACGAGGAGGCCATCCGGGTGGTGCGCAACATGCCCACCTGGGAGCCGGGCAAGCAACGGGGCAAGGCGGTGCGCGTGCAGTACAATCTGCCCATCCGGTTCACCCTCCGCTAGCCTGCGATGGCCGCCGTGCAACCGCGCAGGATCTTCGCACTGGCCATGACCGCGGTCTATGTCGGGGCCGGCCTGCTGCTGCTCTTCACCGACGCCCTGAACGATACCGTGACCCGTTACCGCATGGCCATCGGCGCCATCCTGGTGGCCTACGGCATCCTGCGCGCGGTGCTGTACTTCACCCGCCGAAAACCGCCTTCCGGTACGCCATGAGAACCCTGCCGCCACTGGCCCTCGCCGCCCTGCTCACCGCCTGCACCTCCACGCCGCCCGATCCCCGCACGGACGACCTGCCCACCCGCGGGGCCGTGACCCTGCTGGCCGATGCCGACTTCCGCGCCGTGATCGAGGGCGAGGTCCTCGCCTTCGCCAACAACTACCCGCAGGCCGAGGTGGAGGTGCGCTACACCGCCGGCGTGGACGTGCTGCGCGACCTGATGAACGACACCCTGCGCGTGGCCTTCACCACCGTCATGCCCGGTGCCGAGCAGCAGGCGTACTTCAACTCCCGCAACCTCTACCCCGAAGTGGTGCCCGTGCTCACCGACGGCATCGCCGTGGTGCGCGCCCCCGGGCAGCCGGACACCATCGGGGTGGGCACCGTGATGGCCCGCCTGCGCGGCGACACCGAGGGCCGCGTACTGTTCGACGGCCCCGGGTCCGCCGTGGTGCTGGCCCTGGCCGATTCGCTCTTCGATGGCGATGCCGCCGGGATGTTCAACGCCGCCGCCGCCGAGAACGTGGACAGCCTGGTGCGCCGCCTGGCCGCCGACCCGTCGCTCCTGGGCCTGATCTCCTTCGCCCACATCAGCGACCTGGACGACCCCCGCTGCCGGGCCCTGCGCGAGCAGCTCACCCTCTGCCGCGTGGCGCCCCGGGCCGGCGGCGAGGCCGTGGCCCTGAACCAATCCACCCTGGCCGATGGGAGCTACCCCCTGCGGCGCACCCTGTATGCCGTTGTGACCGAGGGGAAAACCGGCCTTGGCACCGGTTTTGTTTCCTTCGTGGCCGGCTACAAAGGCCAACGTGCCATCCTCAAATCGGGCCTCGCGCCCATCCGGGTCCCGGCACGTGATGTGGAGATCGTGCAATAGGAACCCATGAAGAAGACCCGCCACACCCTGCTCCTGGCAGCGCTCGCCACCGTGGTGGCCGGCACGGCCCGCGCCCAATCGCTGGACCAGGCCGTCGCCCTCACGCGCAACGAGCAGTTCGCCAAGGCCGGCGCCATGTTCCGCGTGCTGCTGGCCAACGACCCGCGCAACGGGGCCATCTGGTACCACTACGGTGAGCATTTCCTGGACAGCGACCGGGCCGACAGCGCCGCCATCGCCTACCGCAAGGGGGTGGAGCTCCACACCCTGCACCCGCTGCCCCACGTGGGCCAGGGCAAGCTCGCCCAGGGGCGCGGTGATGCCGCCGCGGCGCAGGCCCATTTCCAGAAGGCGCTGGAAGCGGCCGACAACAAGCTGAACAAGTTCGACAAGAAGACCAAGGCGCTGGTGCACCGCGAGATCGCCGCAGGCTACGCGTTCGGCGACACGCCCGACCTGGCCAAGGCCCTGGAGCAGGTGGACCGTGCCATCGCGCTGGACCCCGCCGATGCCGAGGCCCACATCGTCAAGGGCGACATCCTGCTGGCGCGCAACCCCAGCGACGCCACCGCGCCGCTGGCCGAGTACCGCCGCGCCATGGACCTCTCCACGCTGCCCGTGCGCGGCACCGCACGCCGGGCCCTGATGTACCACAAGGGCGCCAACTACGAGGCCGCCATCACCGAGTACACCAAGGCCATCGCGCTGGACCCCGCTTATGCGCCGGCCTACCGCGGCCGGGCCGAATCCTACTTCCGCGTACGCAAATACGCCGAGGCCACCGCCGATTACGACACCTACCTCGAGCTCAACCGAGGCGACCAGAGCGCCCGCGTCCGATACGCCCAGTTCCTCTACCTGGTGCAGGACTACCCCGCTTCGCTGAAGCTGATCGAGGAGCTGCAGGCCGAAGGCGTGGAGAACAACACCCTGGCCCGCCTGAAGGGTTACAGCCTGGTGGAGCTGAAGGACACCGCCAACGCGCTGCCCGCCCTGGAGGCCTACCTGGCCGCACAGCCCGCCGATGCGCTGATCAGCTCCGACCTGCAGTACTACGGCCGCGCGGTGGCCCTGCTGGGCAACGATTCGCTGGCCGGCGAGAAGCTCTTCGCCGCCGCCGCCATGCCCACGGCCGACCCCGACCTGTACATGGGGGCCGGCAGCTACTTCACCAAGGCCCGCATGCTGGACCGCGCCGTGGAGGCCTACCAGGCCAAGGTACACAGCGCCAAGGTGGCCGTGAACGACTGGTACTACCTGGGCAGCGTGGCCCAGCGCGCGAAGCAGTTCGCCGTGGCCGAGAACGCCTGGGCGCAATACGTGGAGAAGCAGCCCAACATCCACCAGGGCTACATGGGCCGTGCCCGTGCCCACGTGGGGCTGGACTCCACGCGCACCGCCTGGACGGCCGTGCCCTGGTATGAGGAAGTGGTGCGCAAGATGAAGCCCGAGGACATCGCCAAGTCGCCCGCCGATGCCGAGGAGGCCTACTTCTACCTCGGCTTCTACCACTTCACCGTGACCAAGGGCCTGCCCGCCGCCAAATGCTGGTTCGAGCGGGTGAAGGCCGTGAACGCCGGCACCGCCAACACGAAGAACGCCAACGACATGCTCCTCACCAAGGAGCTGAAGGACGTGCGGGCCTCGGCCTGCGAGCCGATGCCACAGGGCATGGGCGAGGCCGGCCAATAGGCCCCCGATCGACATCCAACGGCCCGGCCGGACGAGCGTCCGGCCGGGCCGTTCCGTTCCAAGGACCGCGGGCCGATGGCGCCGTGCCGCCGTGCCGTGCTTCCGGCCCGCCACAGCCCGGGACCGATGGGCCGCTACGCCGATCACGCCGGCATCGCCGGGAGCAGCACGTCGCCAAGATGGCGCCGCCAGGAGCCGGACCACGTACGGGCCGCGATCATCCGGCCCACGTCCCGGTCCGGGGCCGGGCGGGCATCAATCCGCTCCGCCGGTGAGCTTGCTGTGCCGGCGGCCGTAGAAGAAGTAGATCGCCACGCCGATGGCCATCCAGATCAGCAGGCGCAGCCAGGTGTCCCACGGCAGGAAGGCCATCTGCACCAGGCAGATGCCCGCCCCCAACAGCGGCACCAGCGGCACCAATGGCGTCTTGAACGGGCGCGGCATGTCGGGCCGGGACTTGCGCAGCACGATGATGCCCACGCACACGATGGTGAAGGCCAGCAGGGTGCCGATGCTCACCAGCTCGCCCAGCAGGTCGATGGGGAACAGCCCGGCGATGACCGCGGCCACCGAGCCGGTGAGGATGGTGGTGACGTGCGGGGTCTGGAACCGGGGATGCACCTTGCTGAACACCGGCGGCAGCAGCCCGTCGCGGCTCATGCTGAAGAAGATCCGCGGCTGGCCCAGCAGCATCACCAGGATCACCGAGCTCAGTCCGGCGATGGCCCCCACCTTGATCAGCGGTGCCAGCCATGACAGGCCCGGCTCGGAGTCGATGGCCAGGGCGATCGGGGCCGCCACGTCCAGCTCGGGGTAGGGCACCATGCCGGTGAGCACGGCCGCCACCGCCACATAGAGCAGGGTACACACCAGCAGGGAGTACAGGATGCCCTTGGGCATGTCGCGCTGCGGGTTCTTCGCCTCCTGGGCCGCGGTGCTCACCGCATCGAAGCCGATGTACGCGAAGAAGATCACCCCGGCGCCCGCCAAGATGCCCTGCCAGCCGTAGCGCGAAGCACCGGTGGCCGCATCGGTGATCCGCTCCGGCACGTAGGGGACCCAGTTGGCCGTCTCCACGTACCACATCCCGAAGAAGACGAACAGCAGGATCACGGCCAGCTTCACCACCACGATGAGGTTGTTGAACCGGGCCGACTCCCGGATGCCGCGCACCAGCAACCAGGTCATGATCGCCACGATGAGCATGGCCGGCAGGTTGATGATGGCGCCCGTGGTGTGCCAGCCCGCCCCGTCATGGGTGAGCGGTGCCGAGGTGAGCGCCAGGGGCAGATGGATGCCGAAGCCCTCGAGGAAGCTCACCGCGTAACCGCTCCAGCCCACGGCCACCGTGCTGGCGCCGAAGAGGTACTCCAGGATCAGGTCCCAGCCGATGATCCAGGCCAGGAACTCGCCCATGGTGGCGTACGAGTAGGAATAGGCGCTGCCGCTGATGGGCAGCATCGAGGCGAACTCCGCGTAGCACAGGCCGGCGAACAGGCAGCCCAGGCCCGAGACCAGGAAGGAGATCGTGAGCGCCGGCCCGGCATGGTTGGCCGCCGCGGTGCCCGTGAGCACGAAGATCCCCGTGCCGATGATCGCGCCGATGCCCAGGGCCACCAAATTGGTGGCGCTGAGCGTGCGCTTGAGGGTCTGGCCGTCCTCGCCCGCTCCGGCCTTGATCAACTGCTCCACGGACTTGGTGGCAAAGAGCTTGTTCCTCATGGGGATGCGCGTTCAGGGCGCCAAGATGCGGTTTCCGGCGGGAACGACAATGGCCGGGCGGCCCCGCGCCTACCGCCGCACCACCAGCACGGCGCCGATCACCACCAGCACCGCCCCCACCGCACGGAAGATGACATGGAGCGTGCGGCCGCCGAGCCGTTCCTGCATGCGTTCGCCCAGGCGTACCAGCAGCACCAGCAGGAGCATCGCGCCGCCGAACGCACCGAGCCCGAAGGCGATGATCGCGGCCACGCCGGTCGCATCGATGCCCAGGCCGTCGATCACCAAGCGCACACCGCACCAGAACAGCAGCAATTGCGGGTTCATCAGCCCCAGCAGCAGCCCGTTGCGGAAGCCGGTGTGCCTGCCCCCCGGTCGCATGGCCGTGGGGAAGGGCCGCAGGAAGCACACGAAGTAGATGCCCAGGGCGATCATCACGGCGCCGGTCACGCGTTCGGCCGTGCCGCCGAAGCCCCCGGCCCATGCCAGCACGTGGTCCGCCGCCACGTAGGCAACGGCCGCGTACAGGAACTCCGGTATGCAGCCGCCCCAGGCCGTGCGCATGCCCGATGCCGGCCCGCGGCGCAGGGTGGCGGCCAGCACGGCGGTGTTCACCAGCCCTGCCTGCAGCGAGCCGATGAAGCTGGCCGCCGCGGCGATGAGGAAGACCAGCAGCGCGTCCATGCGATCAGCCCAGCACCTTGCGCAGCAGGGCGTACTTGCCCTTGGTGTACGGCGGGTATTGCACCCCGGGGTCGCACCAGGTGGCCGCGCGCACCAGGCCCTGCACATGGCTGAAGGCATCGAAGCCGTGGCGGCCATGGTAGCGCCCCATGCCGCTGGTGCCCACCCCGCCGAAGGGCAGCTCCGCATTGCCGAAGTGCGCCAGCGTGTGGTCCACGCAGCCGCCACCGAAGGCGATGCGCTCATGCAGGTACCGGATCGTGCGCTCGTCGCGGCCGAAGATGTAGGCGGCCAGCGGCGTGGGGTTGCGCTGCACGGTGGCCACCACTTCCTCCTTCTCCCGCCAGGGCACCACGGGCAGGATGGGCCCGAAGATCTCCTCGCGCATGGGCGGTGCGTCCGGCGGCACATCGGTGAGCAGGGTGGGCGCGATGTAACGGTCGGCCGCATCGTGGCCACCGCCCACGCGCACCGTGCCGTGGGCGAGGTGCGCGCGCAGCACGGCGAAGCGCTGGTCGTCGATGATGCGGGCGAAGTGCGGGCTCCGTTGCGGGTCGTCGCCGAAGAACGCGGTGATGTGCCGGGCGAAGGCGGCGATGAAGGGTTCCATCACATCGGCATGCACCAGCGCGTGGTCGGGGCTGATGCACGTCTGCCCCGCGTTGAAGCACTTGCCCCAGGCGATCCGCTTGGCGGCCAGGTCGACCTTGGCCGTGCGGTCCACGATGGCGGGGCTCTTGCCGCCGAGCTCCAGGGTGACGGGCACCAGGCGCTGCGCGGCCATGCCGGCCACCAGGGCGCCCACCCGCGCACTGCCGGTGAAGAAGAGGTGGTCGAAGCGGAAGCCGTCCATCAGGGCGGGCACCACGTCGGCGCCCTCGCCCAGCACCACCGTGGCCCATTGGTGCAGGCCGGCATCGGCGATGATCCGCTCCAGCACTGCGGCGGACTTGGGCGCCTTCTCGCTGGGCTTGAGCACCGCGCAGTTGCCCGCGGCGATCGCCGCCACCAGGGGCGCGAGCAGCAGCAGCACGGGGTAGTTCCACGGCGCCACGATCAGCACCACGCCCAGCGGCCGCCGGTGTACGGTGCTCGTGGCCGGCTGCACGGAGAGCGGCGTGGACACCTCCTGCGGGCGCATCCACTCCCGCAGGTGGCGCAGCGTGTGCGCGATCGCGCCATGCACCAGGCCCACTTCGCTGAGCCGGCCCTCGAAGGCCGGCCGGCGCATGTCGGCATGCACGGCCTCCAGGATCGCCTGCTCGTGGCGGCGCACGGCATCGCGCAGGGCGCGCAGGGCATCGCGGCGGGCGCGGTACGGCAGGGTGGCGCCGGTGGCGTGCCAGGTGCGGTGGGCACGGGCCCGCGCCAAGGCGGCCGGTGCATCGAACGGCGGGGCTTGCATGTGCGCCAAGGTAGCGGCTGGGCGTGTTCGGGACGGGGTCACGCCGCCAGCACGAAGTCAGCGCCTTCCACCAGGCCCCTTCCGCCGAGATAGGCCGCGATACGGTCGCCGGTGCCGCGCTGGCCGATGAACGATACGATGATGGCCCGGCCCGGCGACGGCAGGGCATCGTGCGCGATGAAGGGGAAGCCCGCCACGGTGCGCGGCCGCACATCGGTGAAGGCATGCACGGCGATGCCCTGCTCCATCAGCAGCCGCGCCCGGCCCCGGCACAGCGCACTGGTGCCGGCGATGATCACCGGGCGCCCTTCCGCCCGGCGCCGCAGCCAGCGCGCCAGCCATTTCACCTTGGTGGCGAAGAAGGCGCCCACGCTGTAGTGCGGATGGGTGCGGCTGAGGCGTTGCGGCCGGTCGTTCCAGGTGAGCAGTACCGCGGGCAGCTTGGCGAAGCGCACCCCGGCGTCCATCCACCGCAGCCACAGTTCGTGGTCCTCGGGCAGCGGGCCGGTATCGTAGCCGCCGTGGCGCTGCACCAGCTCGCGGCGGAACATCACGGTGGGATGGGCCACGGGCGCGTCCACGAAACGCTTCACGTAGTGCGCGTGCGGGGAGAGGATCGCGTTCTGCCATGCCACGAACGCCGCCATGCCGCTGCTCCTTTCCACCGTGGTGGCGAAGGCGGTGCGCGTGCCCACCACGCCGATGGCGGGATGCGCCTCCAGATGGGCCACCTGGCGTGCGATCCGTTCGGGCATGCTCACGTCGTCCGCGTCCATGCGGGCGATGTATGCGCCGCGGGCGTGCGCCAGGCCCGTGTTGAGCGCGTGGGCGATGCCGGTGCGCGGCTCGTGCAGCAGGCGCACCCGCCCGTCGCGCGCGGCCCATTCCGCGGCGATGGCCGGCCCCTGGTCGGTGCTGCCGTTGTCGATCAGCAGGAGCTCCGTGGCGGTGAAGGTCTGCGCGGCCATGCTGGCGATGGCGGCGTGCAGGGCCGGGCCGGCATCGCGGAAGGGGAGCAGGACGGAGACGACGGGCCCGCGCATGGCCTAGCCCGGGCGCAGGAACACCTCGGCCAGCGGTACGCCCAGCGTCCATGCGGCGATGACCATGCACAAGATGATGTAGACGACGTAGGCCGCGGGCACCATCAGCAGCGCCTTCACCACGTTCCAGGCCGTGCGGCGGTGCAGCGAGATGCACGCGGCGACGAGCATGCCCACGGCCACCAGCATGCCGAGGAAATTGAGCGGTGGCCACAGCCGGTACAGGACGATCAGCAGGGTGCCCGCGAACACATAGCTGCCCACGGCGTAGATGTAATGCACGCCGCGCTCGGTCCAGTTGAGCGCGGTGCGGGGGAAGAGCATCCGGTCCAGGGTGGCCAGCACCACCACCAGCAGGGGCAGCAACAGGTTCACGTGCTTGGAGGTCCACAGGTTCACGGCCATGAAGGGCGGCGGATGGTCCATGTCCACCGTGCCCGGGTCGAACGACGACCGCACGGGGTCCCAGTCCAGCAGGAAGCGCACCAGGTAGTACAGGCCCACGGCCACGAGCAGGTAGCGCGCCGGGGGCACGAAGGCCTTGCGCCGGCCGGCCACGTAGGCCCGGGTCATGGCGCCCGGCCCGCGCACGAAGCTGCGCACGGTGTTCCAGAAGGGCCCTTCGGCGTGGGTGATGGTGCCCACGGCCTCGTGCAGCACGGCCCCGAGGCGCAGGCCGGGCGGGAGGCGCTTTTGTCCGCAGGCGGGGCAGTACCCCCCTGTGAAATGCTCACCGCAGTTGGCGCACGGCCCCATCAGGGACCAAGATAGACGGAGATCCGGGCCGGGCCAAACGCTGCCGGGGCGCCGGGTGCGGACCGTTCCGGCGTCCGGGGTCGCACCGGACCCGCCCTTCACCGCCGCCCCCGGTCCGCCGCCATGAAATATCTTCGCCCGTTCGCAGTTAAGGATACCGCGTCCGCGCGCCGCCCCCATGACCCACCGCCGTCCGTTCGTCATCGTGCTGTTGGCCCTGCTGCTGGCCCTGGCCGGGGGGTGCTCCCAGCAGAAGGACGCCTTCCTGAACCGCACCTTCCACCGGTTGACCACGCGGGACAACGGCTGGTTCAACGCGCAGGAAAAGCTCAAGGAGACGGTGACGGCCATGGAGGACGCCTACAAGGACGATTTCGACCATGTGCTGCCGATCTTCGTGCTGGGCACCCCGGAGCAGGCCCGGTCCATGGCGCCCGACCTGGAGGATTGCATCGACAAGTGCGCGCTGGTGATCGAACGGCACAGCATGGAGATCGGCGGGGAGGAGCGCAACACCTGGATCGACGATGCGTGGACGGTGATCGGCCAGAGCCAGTACTACAAGGGCAGCTACTACGAGGCCGACCGCATCTTCGGGTTCGTGGGGCGCCGGTACAAGGGGTGGGACCGGCAGATGGAGAACCACGTGTGGCAGGCCCGGGCGGCCATCCAGATGGAGCAGTACGCCAAGGCCCAGAGCGCCCTGGACAAGGTGCGCAACGTGAAGAAGCTGCCCAAGCGCTTCGACCAGGGCCACTTCAACGCGGTGCAGGCCGACCTGGACCTGCGCCGGGGCAAGTTGGACGATGCGATCATGAACATGGAGCTGGCCGTGGACGGCGCGCGCACCAAGCGCCAACGGGTGCGGTGGGCCTTCGTGCTGGCCCAGCTCTATGCCGAGAAGGGCCGTGAGGAGGACGCCATCAAGCAGTACGCGGCCATCACCCGCATGAACCCGCCCTACGAGATGGCCTTCCATGCCCAGATCTTCCAGGCCTACGCCTTCGACCGCGGCAACAGCAAGGCCCTGCGCCACAAGCTCAACCGCATGCTGCGCGACGAGAAGCACGTGGACCACTTCGACATGATCCACTACGCGCTGGCCGACCTGGACCTGAAGGAGGACGACAAGCCCGGCGCGATCGACCACTTGGAGACCAGCGCCCGCGTGAGCACCACCGACACCAAGCAGAAGGCCAAGACCTGGCTGAAGCTGGCCGACCTCTACTTCGACGACCGCGCCTACGCCCCGGCGCAGGTGTACTATGACAGCACCCGCACCCTGCTGAGCGAGGAGCATGCCCGCTACCCCGAGGTGGACATGCGGGCCAACGTGCTGGGCAGCCTGGTGGAGCAGCTCACCATCATCGCCACCGAGGACAGCCTGCAGGCCCTGGCCCAGC
>JAVFAQ010000079.1:0-10668 GCA_034002325.1 Flavobacteriales bacterium
GACGGGCTGGCCTTCCAGTACTCGCTGGACCAGGGCGCCACATGGACCAATGTGGGCCAGGCCGGCGGAACGGTGCATTGCCTCAACACCAACTGGTACAACACGGCCTACGTGAACCACCTCACCCTGGCCGACCCGCGCCAAGGCTGGACCGGGCGCGTCGGGCCCACCCAGGGCAGTTGCGCCGGCGGGCAGGGCAGCAACGGCTGGGCCAACGCCACCCACTGCCTGGACCAGCTGGCCGGTGAGCCGCTGGTGAAGTTCCGCTTCGTCTTCGGCGCCGGCACCACCTGCAACAGCTACGACGGCGTGGCCATCGACGACTTCCGCCTCGGTGAGGCACCGCCCAACGAGGCTTCCTTCATCCATGCCTGTGGCGATGGCGCCGTGGACTTCCTTTCCACCTCGGCCTGGTGCCCCGCCCTGCTCTCCTGGGATTTCGGCGACCCCGCCTCGGGCGCCATGGACCAGGCCACCGGTGCCGCGCCCTCGCACACCTTCAGCGCGCCCGGCACGTACACCGTGACGCTCACGGCGCAGGGGCCCTGCAACGCACCGTCCACCACCGTGCAGACCGTGGCGGTGCCCGGTGTCACCATCGATGCGGTGCAGCCCGGTTGCGGCGGCAGCGACGGCGTGCTCACCGCGCAGGTGCAGTTCGCCGACGGCCCCGTGAGCTACCTCTGGTCGCCGGGCGGGCAGACCACCGCGCAGATCGACGGCCAGGCCCCGGGCACCTACACCGTGCAGGTTTCCGTGCCGGGCAGCTGCCCCGTGGAGGCCACCGCCGTGCTGCAACCCGCCACCGACGGCTTGCAGATCGACCTGCAGACCACCCCTGAAAGTTGCTTCGGTGCACACGATGGCACCGTCCAGGCGGTGGTCAGCGGCGGCACCGCGCCCATCACCTACACCTGGACGCCCGCGTTGCCCGGAGGCGCCCAGGTGACCGGCCTGGCCCCCGGCACGTACGCGCTCACCGTCACGGATGCCGATGGGTGCAGCGCCATCGCCACCGCCACCATCACCGGCCCCGCGCCCATGCTGGTGACGGCCCCGCCCGATACCGTGCTCTGCGCGGGCGCGTGGCTCGATCTGGCGCCGCAGGTGAGCGGCGGCACCGCCCCGGTCACGCTCAGCTTCCAGCCGGCAGGACCGATGGTGCAGCCCGCCCAGGCCACCGTCTACACCATCATCGCCACCGATGCCCACGGGTGTGCCGCACCGCCCGTGCAGGTGGCCGTGGACGTGGTGCATCCGGAGCGGCCGGCGATCACCATGGTCGGGGCCGATGGCTGCGCACCGTTCTGCGTGGCGCTCGCCGCCACCGGGCCGGCCGACGCGCAATACCATTGGGACCTGGGCAACGGTGCCACGGCCAGCGGTGCCCAGGTGGCGCCGTGCTTCGCCCAGGCGGGCACCTACCTGCCCGTGCTCACGCTCACCGATGTCCACGGGTGCGTGGCGCAGGCCGAGGCCCCCGGCACCATCACCGTGCATCCCGCGCCTTTGGCCGCCTTCACCGCCGACCCGCCGATCACCGTCATCGGCCGGCCCACGGTGACCTTCACGGCGGAAGGCAGTGGCGCGGCGAGCTGGACATGGGACTTCGGCGAGGGCCCGGTGCCCGGTGGCCCGGTGATGGCGCACACCTTTTCCACGGTGGGCTGCCGCACGGTGCGCCTGCGCACGGAGAACAACGCGGGCTGCGCCGATGAGGCCGAGGCCGTCTACTGCGTGGAGGACGACTTCACCCTCTTCGTGCCGAACGCCTTCACCCCCGATGGTGACGGCATCAACGATGTGCTGGCCGTGATCACCACCGTGCGCGATCCGGCGTGGTTCCGCCTCACGGTGCTGGACCGCTGGGGCACGGTGCTGTTCACCACCGATGATCCGCACCGGGGCTGGGACGGCACGGCGGGCGCACCGGTGCCCCCGGGCATCTACCTCTGGCAGGTGGCCATAACGGACGTGGCCGGGCACCTGCACCAGGCGTCCGGCCACGTCACGCTCTTGCGTTGACCGCCGCGCGGGTCAACGGATGTTGTCCTGCTTACGCTTCAGCTCGGACACGATCCGCGTGAGGCCCTCCTTGCTCTCGGCGTGCGAATCGGCCTTGGAGCTGTGGCTCTGAGCGGAGCTCTGGTGCTTGTTGGCCGTGCCCTGGAGCTTGGCCTCCTGCGCCATCAACTTGGCCTGGCCGCTCTCGTTCTTGGCCAGCTTGCTGCGCACCTTGGTGAGCTTCTTCAGGTCCTTCGGGTCGTTGCTCAGGGCGAACTTGCGTTCCAGCCCGGCGATCTCACCGTGCAACCGGGCGTTGTTCTGCTCGATCTTGGCCCGCTTGGCCTTGGCCTTCTCCAGGGCGTTGTTGGCCTTGGTCACCTTGCTCTGCGCCTTGGCCACATCGGCCTGCGAGCCGCCGTGCTTCTCGGAGACCTTGTCCAGCTCCTTCTGGTAGCGGTCGATCTGCCGCTGCACCACGGCCTTGTTCAGCCGCACGGCCAGCTCGCGCGCGGCGGCGGCCTGCGCACCGTTGTCGGCCAAGGGCGTGCTGTCGTTCTCCATGAAGGCCAGGGTGAGCTTGGCCAGGCCCGCCTTCTTTTCCGTGGAGGCCGCCGCGAACACCACGATGGGCTGTTCGGAGACCTCGGGCAGGCGCACGTTGAGCGCGCGCAGGGGCTTGCCCGTGATGCCGGTGGAAATGGGCGTGTAGTCGGCCTTCCACAGGTCGAGCGCGGTGGAGGCATCGGCCTCGAAGATGCTGATGGTGTGGCCCGGGTGCTCCACCTTGTTCACCTTGATGGTGTTGGGCACCACGGTGAGCTCGTTGCGCCACTCGAGCCGCGTGCCGTCCTTGGTGGTCTGGGCTTGTACGGTGAGCAAGGGGGCCAACAAGGCGAAGGCACCGATGGCGATGGAATGGGTCGGTTTCATGTGGTTGGGACGCTGGTGGCGGCAAAAGTAACAGCGGGGCCGGCGACGGCTCAGTGCGCGAGCTCACGCAAGGCGCGGTACAGCCGGTGCGTGGGCAGGCCCATCACGGTGTAGAAGCTGCCGGTGATCCCTTCCACCCCGGCCATGCCGATCCAATCCTGCACGCCATACGCCCCGGCCTTGTCCAATGGGCGGTGGTGCGCCACGTACCAGGCGATCTCATCGGCGGTGAGCGGGGCCATGCGCACCCGGGCGGTGTCGGTGAACGACAGTCGCTCGCGTGCGGTGCGCAGGCATACGCCCGTATGCACGGCGTGCTCGCGCCCGCACAGCAGGGCGAGCATGCGCCGCGCATCGGCGGGGTCCGCGGGCTTGTTGAGCAATTCCTGGCCGATCACCACCGTGGTGTCCGCCGTCACCAGCACCTGGTCGGGGGCGAGGGTGCCGGCCCATGCATCGGCCTTGCGCCGGGCGATGTGCTCGGCCACCAGGGCGGGGTCCATGCCGGCGGGCGGGGTCTCGTCCACCTCGGCCCGCACGACCTCCACCTCCAGGCCCAGTGCCTGCACCAATTGGTGCCGCCGCGGCGAGGCCGATGCCAGTACGATGCGCCAGGGGAGGAGGGGGGCGGTCATGGAAGGGGCGAAGGTCGTTGCCGTGCGCGTGGCGGGGCGGAAAGGCCGAGGCCCATCAGCCGGTGAAGCGGATGGTGAGGGCGTAGGCCACGGCCATCACCATGGCGACCTTCATCAAGTGGCCGGCCCGGACGTGCCCGCGCCGGTCGTGGGCCTGGTAGGTGAAGGCCGCGCTGAGCAGCAACGGCAGCACCACGGCCAGGCCGATGTACCAGTAGGAGAACGGATCGGTGAGCACCGTGGCGCGCACGAACAGCAGGCCGGCGATGGTGATGCCGATGTAGAGCATGGTGATGGCCCGCGCGGCCCGCATGCCCCAGGCGATGGGGATCGTGCGCCGCCCGTGGGCCGCATCGCCTTTCACGTCGGCCATGTCCTTCTGCATCTCGCGCGCCAGGGTGGCCAGGAAGGCGAAGGCCGCGTAGCCGCCGATCCACCACCACAGGTCGCCGAAGGCCGGGACGATCTCGAAGGCCATGTCGTTGGACAGCATGGCCTGCACCGGGCCGGGGTGGGCGCGCCGCAGCAGGGGGATCTCGTACAGGCCCACGGTGAGCGGCACCAGGGCGGTGAGCAGGGCCACCAGCCCGTTGCCGATGAGCCAGCGCCGCTTGAAGATGAGGCTGTACCACCACAGGGCGATGATGCTGAAGGCGGGGATCAGCGCCAGATGGGGCAGGTGCGAGCGCCACGCCACGAAGAGCCCCAGCACCATGCCGGCACCGCTCAGCGCCCAATGGCCGATCATGGCCTTGCGCCGCTGCACCAAGGCGCCCACGATCACGCGGCCGGGCTTGTTGATCCGGTCGATCCGCATGTCGAAGTAGTCGTTGATCACGTTGCCGCCGGCCGCGATCAGCACCGTGCTCAGCACCAGCAGCACGAAGTGTACCACCGGCATGCGGGCGCCCAGGCCGTCGGTGGCGCGCACCAGTTCGTCCGTCGGCACGCCCGCCTCGGCGGCCAGCGCGTGCAGCCCGCGGCCCAGGTGCCCGTCGATCACGCCCACGCGCATCACCGCCATGGTGGCCGCGATGATCAGCAGGTTCAGCGGGCGGGTGAGGCGGAGGAAGTGCAGCATGGGCGCGGGCGAAGATCACCAGTGGTGGGCGGAGTCCTTCATCCACAGCCCCTGCGCCTTCATGGCCTGTTCCAGCAGGTCGCGCACGCAGCCCTGGCCGCCGGGTCGTTTGCTCACGAAGGCGGCGGCCGCCATCACCTCGGGCACGGCATCAGCTGGGCAGGCGGGGAAGCCCACGCCGTGCATCACGCGCAGGTCGGGGATGTCGTCGCCCATGTAGGCCGTGGTGGCCGGGTCCAGCCCCTGCCGCACCAGGCCCGCGAAGAAGGTGAGCTTGTCGGCCACGCCCAGGTTCACCTCCTGCACGCCCATGCGCGCGAGGCTGTCGGCCACGCCCTGGGAGCGGCCGCCGCTGATGGTGACGATGCGCAGGCCCTCCTTCACGGCCAGTTGCACGGCGTAGGCGTCGCGGGTGTGGAAGGTGCGCACGGGGTCGGTGCCGGGCAGCAGGATGATGCGGTTGTCGGTGAACACGCCGTCCACGTCGAACACGAAGGTGCGCAACGATGCCAGGCGCTGCTTGAAGTTCAGGTCGCTCATGGGTGGTGGCCGTACGTGCGCATGATACGCTCGCTCAGCAGGCGGTAGGTCCGCGCCAGTTCGGGGTCGTCGGCGAGCAGGGCCAGATGGCGTTGCACGGTGGCCCGGTCGCCGCGCCGGGCCGGTCCGGTGAGGGCCTCCCGTGCGCCGGTGCCGGCCACGCGCTCGGCGGTGGTGCGCCACAGCGGCCCGAGCAGGTCGGCCGGCAGGTCCATGGCGCCCAGCATGCGCTGCGCCTCGGCCACCAGGAACACGGGCAGGTTGCTGGTGAAGACCGCCGCCAGGTGCAGCCGTTCGCGTTGCGGGAGGTCCAGGGCAAGCACCACGCGGGACACGCTGCGGGCCACCGGCAGCAGCAGGTCCCGGTCGGCATCGGTGCCGGCGTCCACGATCAGCGGCACCTCGGCCAGGTCCATCGGCGGGTCCATCACCAGGGATTGCACGGGCCACAGCACGCCGCGCCGGGGGTGGGGGGCCAGCAGGTCGAGGCCGCCGGCGCCGCTGGTATGCACCACCACGGCATCGGTCACGGGCAGCCGGCCGGCCACGGCGCCGATCGCATCGTCGCTCACGGCCAGCAATACCAGCCGGGCCGGGGGCATCGGGCCGCCCAAGGCATGGGCGGTGGTGCCCAGCCGGGCGGCCAGGCGGGCGGTGGCGGCGGCATCGCGGCCCGCCACGCCGGCCATCACGTGGCCCGCGCGCGCCAGGGCCTGCCCCAGCTGGTGGGCCATGCGGCCCGTACCCACCACGAGGATGTGCGCCGGTGCGGTCATGCGGTGCGCTTGGCGGTGCGCAGCCGCTGCCACACGGCCATGCCGGTGCCCAGCAGCATCAGCACGCACCCGATCCACAGGATGTTGATGCCGGGGAAGACCAGTGCCTGCATCACCAGGAACTCGGACTCGGCCACGTCGAGCCCCACCTGCACGGAGCTCTGGTCGTCCACGTCGCCGCTCACGCTGCCCAGGCCGTACCGGACCCGCAGGGCGGGCACTTCGCCGGGCTTGCCGGCCACGGGCTCGCCGTTGGCGTAGACCACCACGGGGCTGGCGGTGAACCACCGGTCGCTGCGGTACAGGTCGCGGATGCGCAGGTCCATGGCGTACACGGTGAAGGCATCGCCCAGCATGGCCAGGGTGGTGCTGTCGCGCTTCACGTACACCGAGTCGATGATCGCCACGCTGGTGGGGGTCACGATGGTGTCGCCCACCATCTTGTCGTACCGGCGGTCGGGCATCCATCCGAAATTGGCCGAGTCGGTCTCGGTGGCCATGTCGGCGTAGCGGATGTGGGTGTACAGGTCCCGGTGCCACCAGTGCTTGGTGCTCGGTTCGGGCACGTTGCCCATGCGCTCGTTGAGCTGCAGGTAAGGGGCCAGTTCGAAGACCTTCTCGCCGGGCCGCACGGGCGTCCACTCGCGGGCGTTCCACAGGGCCTGCCGGGTGAAGGTCTCGATCGGCTCCCAGTGCGCGGGCTGGTCCAGCAGGAACATCTCCCCGGCCTGGTGGTCGTTGCGTGCGCGGAAGAGCATGTCGCCGGCCCGCACGGTGTCTCCTGCGTGGTACAGCTGCGGCACCACGCTGAAGTAGTCCATGTCGTAGTAGAGGTTGTGCCCCTCGTGCCGCTTGTTGTGGTACACCACGTGGAACTCGCCCATGTGCACGGTGTCGTCCCGGTACAGCAGGATGTTCTCGTTGTTGGTGAAGTTCTCGTTGAGGAACCGCAGGTCCATGCCCTTGTTGTTGCGGCTCATCTCGGTCTTGCGCCCGGTGCTGATCAGCGCGCCCAGCAGCAGCAGGGCGAAGCCGGTGTGGGCCACGCTGGGCCCGGCGTGGCGCAACGAGCCCTTGAGCACGCTGGGGATGTAGGCGGCGTTGGCCACGGCGGCGAACACGGTGGCGAAGAGCAGGGCCACCAGGTTCATTTCCGCCAGGCGGAAGCGCAGCACCAGGGCCAGCGCGATGGTGATGGCCACCGCCAGCAGGAAGGGCACGAGCAGGGCGCGCAGCACCTTCTTCCCGTCGGACTTCCGCCAGCGCAGGTACTGGGTGAAGGCCACCAGCAGGCTCACGATGAAGGCGAAGGGCAGTTGCCACTTGTTGTAGTGGGGGACGGGTTCGGCGGGCGGGGCCAGCCGGGCGTCGGCCAGGCCGCTGATGAAGTCGCTGCCCAGCCAGCGGCCCGCGCGGGCGAAGAAGTCGCCGAAGGGCTCGAGCATGAGATTGAACACCGGGATGCTGGTGCTGAAGGTGATCTGCAGGGAACTGAGCAAGAGCACCAGCGCGCCCATGAAGAGCCAGAACTCGCGCGACCACAGGGCCTCCTCCTCCTCGGCGTCGTTGAAGTCGCGCCGGTAGGCCATGAAGAGCATGGCGATGCTCACCGCGCCGAAGAGCAGGATGGCGCCCACTTCCACCTGGAGCAAGGTGCCGATGGCCAGCAGGGCGGCGCACACCAGGGCGTAGAAGCCGCGCCGGCCGCGGTCGGCGCCCATCATGGCCACGCCCAGGGCGGTGAAGAAGAGCATGAACACCAGCAGGCCGGGCAGCATGCCGTCGCCGGTGAAGCTGTGTACGCTGGTGTCGCCCAGCACGCCGCTGCGGGTGAGGAAGGTGCTGTAGAGCACGAAGATGAAGGTGGCCAGGGTGAGCAGGAAGGTGGTGAAGAGCGATGTCTCCTTGCGGCGGTTCACCATCATCAGGTGCCCGGCGGCCACCAGGGTGAGCCAGGGCACCAGCGATGCGTTCTCCACGGGGTCCCAGGCCCAGAAGCCGCCGAAGCTCAGCGCCTCGTAGGCCCATGCGCCGCCCATGAGGATGCCCGCCCCCAGCACGCCCACGCCGAAGAAGGTCCACGGCAGGGCGGGGTCCATCCACGCGCGGCGGCGGTCGGTCCACAGCCCGGCGATGGCGTATGCGAAGGGCACCAGCGTGGCGGCGAAGCCCAGGAACAACGTGGGCGGGTGGATCACCATCCAGTAGTTCTGCAGCAGGGGGTTGAGGCCGCGCCCGTCGGCCAGCTCCGGTATGCGCGTGATGTATTCCGGGATGCGCGTCCACGGCATGCCCAGGTTCTCGGGCAGCTCGCGCACCAGCAGGAAGGGGCTGCTGCCGATGCGCACGTCCCCGATGTACACGCCCAGCAGCATGGTGGCCAGGAACACCTGCACCGCGGCGAACACCGCCAGCACGGGGGCCTCCCATTTGCCGGCGCGGAAGATGAGGATGTTGCCCAGCACCACGTGCCAGAAGGTCCACAGCAGGAAGGAACCCTCCTGGCCCTCCCAGAAACAGCTGGCGATGAACTTCATGGGCATGGCCAGGTTGCTGTGCTTCCACACGTAGTCGTACTGGAACCAGTGGTTGAAGAGCATCACGAAGAGCACCGTGACGATGCCCAGCACGGCCACACTGTGGGCGCGGAAGGCCAGGCGGCCCACGGTGGTCCAGCGCCGGTCTTTCCGCTCCGTGCTGATGCCATAGGCCACCGTGGCCAACAGCGCGCCGATGAACGAGACGATCGTGAGCACATGCCCCAACTGTCCCGCCCAGGTGTGTTCACCGATGTAGTTCATGTTCACTTCTTCGACGATGGCGGCCCATGCGCCTCAAGTGCCCCTGCCGGGGCGGTCATGCGCACGTTCCCGTTCGCCCCCCGGGTCCCGTTCCCTTCCCGCTCGGCCGGTCGTCCATTCCCGTGCATGGTGATCATCCGGCCGCTACCCCCCCACGGTATTGTCCTCGTTGTACTTGCTCGGGCACTTCATCAGCATGTCGCGCGCGTGGAACTCGCCGTGGGCCGTGGCCTTGCCGATGAGCACCAGGCGCTCGCTGCGCTCGAAGTCCTGCGGCTTGGCCATGCTCAGGTGTACCCGCGCGGTGTCGCCGTTGAGGTCCACCATGGTGAAGGTGGTGAGGCCGGCGTTGAGGCTGGGCTCGTACACCACTTCCTGGCTGCGGTCCAGCACGCCCACCACGTGGTACTCGCGCTCGGGGTTGGCCATGGCCTGCTTCAGGTCGGCGTAGGTGCTGCTGTCGTACAGCGACCCCACCAGGGCCCCGATGGCCACGGCGATGATCACGACGGCGATGATATGGGAGCGTTTCATGGGTCGCGTTGCGGGTTTTGGTCGATGCGCCGCTCCATGCGGGCGATGCGGCGGTCCTGGCGCCAGAGCCACAGGCCCATGCCCAGGAGGATCACGGCCACCACGGCCACCACGGCGTTCATCTTGCCGCCTCCGTACAGGCCGTCCTCCACCCAGGAGGGCGCGGCCTGGGCGAATGCGCCGGTGGCGGCGGTGAGCAGCAGCAGGGTGGCGGGCGTTCTCATCGGTCCAGGTGTTCGTGTATGCGCAGGCTGCGGTGGCGCAGGTCGTGGAGCCAGGTGCCCACCAGGGTCCAGCCGATCACCGCCGGCTAGAATATCGTGCGCAGGCGGTCGTCCAGGTCCAGGTCGCCGAAGCCGCTGTTGCCGCCGTTGCCCGGGTGCAGGCTGTCGATGGCATTGAGGCGGGGCACCACGAAGAGGAACATCACCAGCAGCACGAAGGCGAAGATGTTGTAGACGGCGGCCAGGCGGGCGCGCTTGCCGGCATCGGGCACCGAGCCGCGCAGCACCAGGTAGGCGATGTAGATCAGGCCCGTCACCGCCGATCCGTTGAGCTTCACGTCGTTGGTCCAGAAGGCGCCCCAGGTGGCCTTGGCCCATATCGAACCGGTTACCAGCCCCAGCGCGCAGAACAGCAGGCCCACGTGCACGGCGGCGGCGGCCTCCCGGTCGTGGTCCAGCGAGCCGGTGCCCAGCACACGGATGCTCTTCCACACGGAGATGCCCATGAGCACGATCATGGCGAACCACATGGGCACGTGGAAGTGCAGGTTGCGGATGCTCTCGTACAGGATGCTGCGGTTGGGGAAGGCGAAGCCCGTCGCGCCCACCTGTCCGGCCGTGCTGCCGCAGTCCTGCGCCGCGATGCCCTGTCCCAGGCCCTCGGTGAAGAAGGCGCCGGGGTAGCGCAGGCCGTCCACCACCAGGTCGGTGAGGTGGTGGCGCATGCCGGCCGGCACGTCCACGTGTACGCGCACGTGCCGCTCGTCGATGGCCTCCACGCGGGCGCAGGTGCGCTGGCCGTCGTTCTCGATGTAGGCGGTGCTTTGTGGGCCGAAGCCGGTGTTGTAGCCGGTGACGTCGATGGTGGCCGGCCCGGGGGTGATGCGGCCCGGGGCCACGTGTACCAGCGCGGGCGACAGCGGCGTGTACAGGGCGGCGACCGAGGTGGCGACCACCAACGCGATCGCCAGGAATTTCCACCACCACTTGTCCATTTTCACCGGTCGCGCCAAAGGTACGGGAAGAGCACCCAGGCCAGGGTGACGGTGATCACGTCCAGCAGCACCAGCCCGATGAAGTAGGTGCGGTTGACGTTCCAGGCCACCCCGTCGAGGGCGAGCTTGCTGGCGCGGGTCACGG
>JAVFAQ010000080.1:0-10600 GCA_034002325.1 Flavobacteriales bacterium
CGCTCAAGACACCATCGGTAACGCAGTCACCTTCGGTCGCCTCCTGCTGAGGCAAACGTATCACCACCATTGACTACATTCACCACGGCCAAACGACGTTGTCCGATTAATAGGGGGCTAGACCAACCCTCGGAGCGGCCTCAGGTGAACTGACATCGGTCTGTGGTTCGAAACTTTGCACCGTCATGCGCACGAACCCGATCGGGGTTCTACCTTGACCGCGAAGCTACTCCGATAATTCCGTCGATCACACCATGCAATTGCTCATCGCACCGGACCTGAACGAGACCATCGCCATAACGCCGCGCCCGCGTGGTCGCATGATCAAAGAGCTCGGCGCCGGCAACGGCGACCACGGCAACTACGTGGTCCAAGGTGACAACCTGGTCGTACTGCACGACCTGCTGCCCGCATTGGAAGGTGCCGTACGTTGCGTGTACATCGACCCGCCGTACAACACACAGGAGGACTTCGCCCATTACTCCGACGCTGAAGACCACGACGAATGGCTCCGTCAACTTGAGGCCCGTTTGGTCCCGTTGTACAGGATGCTCACGGAAGACGGATCCCTGTGGATCAGCATCGACGACCTCGGGATGCACTACCTTAAGGTGGCGTGCGACCGTCTTTTCGGGCGGGACAAGTTCGTGGCCACCATTGTATGGAACCACCGCACGACGCGGGAGAACCGCCGGGCGTTCTCCTTCGACCATGAGTACATCCTGGTGTATGCGAAAGATCCGGCGCTCTTCAACAGCGCGCGAGGCGACTTTCCGCTTTCCGACGAGATACTCGCCCGGTACAAGAACCCTGACCATGACCCGCGAGGTCCTTGGCAATCCGTCTCGGCGAACGTGCAGGCGGGGCATGCCGTGGCCAGCCAATTCTACGACGTGCTCGCGCCGAACGGCAAACGGCACCTTCTTCCGCAAGGCCGCTGCTGGGCCTACAACGAAAGGCGGATGAAGGATGAGATCGCCAAAGGGAACATCTGGTTCGGGGCCAATGGCAACGGGGCACCGCGCATTAAGAAGTTCCTGAAGGATGTCCGTCGCGGCATGGCCCCAAGCACCCTGTGGCCCGCTTCCATCGCCGGCACCACGTCAGAGGCCAAGAAGCACATCAAGGCGCTGTTCCCCGACGGCCATCCGTTCGACACGCCCAAACCGGAAAAATTGCTGCACCGCGTTCTCCAGATCGCCACGCGGCCGGGCGACCTGGTGCTGGACGCCTACCTGGGGTCGGGCACCACCGCCGCCGTCGCGCACAAGACCGGCCGCCGCTTCATCGGTATCGAATGCGGCGAGCACGCCATTTCCATCTGCGCCCAGCGCCTGAAGATGGTCGCCAAGGGCGAAGCCGGAGGCATCTCTGCGGAAGTCGGTTGGACGGGCGGAGGCGGGTTTAGCTTCGTTGTGGCTTAACACAGCTCAGTTCGTGAAGGGCCTGCCGAAGACGCGCAGCGGCAAGATCATGCGAAGGATCCTGCGCAAGATCGCCGAGGGGGAAATGAGCAACCTCGGGGATACGACGACGTTGTTGGATCCCGAGGTGGTGGAGGAGATCAAGGGGGGGCGGGTCTGACAAGCGCCTCGCTTGTCATGGCACGAGCCGCCGATGAGGGAGATGCAGAACCTCGGGGATACCACGACCTTGCTGGACCCCGGCGTGGTGGAAGAGATCAAGGGGGGAAGACCTAATCCCCTTTTTCACCCGCCTTCAAGGCCTTCTTCGCATTCAGCGGGGAGACCACCTTCCTGCCCGTGCGGGCCTCCAGTTCCAAGCGGGCCACCTTGGCCACGTTCCCGCCCTGCCGGGCCACCTCCTTGCTTTCGTCGAAGTCTCGGGGTCGGTGGCCTGTGAAATGTCCTTCGTGGATGCCTCGGCCAGCATGTTCAGGATCAGCTCCGTGTTGGTCATGTTGTCGCGGAGGTTCTCCTTCTTCAGGCCCTTGAGCACTTTGTACTCCTTGGTGGTGTTGCCCGCCCAGGCTTTCGTGATGATGTCCGTTAGCGTGGCGAATTGAACACCCTCCTTCATGCCCCTGCGCTTCCATTCATCCATCAGCTCCTTGCGCACCTCGATGCTCTTGAGCCGCTGGTTGATCCAGTTCTCCGAATAGCCCAGCCGCAGGTACTGCTCCAAGGCCCGGTCGATGCTCAGTTCCGGGTCCTGCATCTCATCCATGCGCTCCTTGCCCACTCGCGCCAACCACTGCTTGAAGGGCTCGGCCTTCGGTGACGGGATGGATTGGATCAAGCGGAAGAGCTGCTCGGTGTCGGCCACGTCGGTGCCACGCATCTTGCCGTCCTCGGCGGGCATTTTCAACTGTCCGATTTTATCGGACAGTTCACTCCCCTCCTTCAGGAGCTTGGTCTTCAGGTCGTTCCAATACTTGCGCGGGCGGTCGGTCCCCGTGAGTGCGGCGATCACATCAATGATGGAGAAGAACCACTTCTCCTGCCCGGCATCCCAGGCGGTGCGCACCTGCTTGTCGTCGAAGACCTTGACCTTGTTGTTGCCGTCCATTCCGTCGGTCATTGAATGCACAAGATAGTCGCTCCATGTTGGCAACAAGCGGCCTTCCGAAGACGCGCAGCGGCACCTGCGGCAGGCGCCACCTCTACGCAAGATCGCCGAAGGCAAAATGCCGAACCGCAGGGATACGACGACGTGGAATTGGACCCGCCGGGAAGTGGTCCTGCACACCGGCTCAGGGGCGGAACAGCACGGGCACCACGCACGGCACCGCCACCGGCCGGCCGTCCCGCTCGCCCGGTGCCCAGTGCGGCATGGCCGAGACCACCCGCACGGCCTCCTGGTCGGCCAGGGGATGCAGCCCGCGCACCACCGCCACATCGCCCACATGCCCGTCCGTGCCCACCACGAACCGCACCTGCACCTCGCCGGTCTCCCCCATGCCCGCCGGGTGGCGGGTGTTCTCCACCAGGTACCGCTGCATGGCCGCAGCCCCACCGGGGAACTCCGCCTCCTTGTCCGGCGCGGCCATCGGCGGGCCTGGCGCCGCCACGCGCCGGTCGAACGCCCGTTGCCCGGCATCCGCCGATCGCTTCAAGGCGTCCAGGCCCGGTTGCCCGAAGAGCATGGCGGGCATCACCACCAACACGAGCAGGACATGACGAAGCATGGTCCAAGATAGCACCTCCGCCCCTGCCCTACATTTGACGGCACGGCCATAACGGACATCTTTGTCCGCAAACAACACCCGGATGAGCAACGTCTACTACCCCGATTACCTGCAGCTGGACAAGATCCTGGGCGCGCAGGCCATGGAAAGCGAGAAGCACGGCCAGCCCGCGCACGATGAGATGCTCTTCATCGTGATCCACCAGGCGTACGAGCTGTGGTTCAAGCAGGTGCTGCACGAGGTGGAAAGCGTGGTGCGCCTCTTCGCCGACCACCACGTGGACGACAACGGGGGCGAGCTGAACATCGCGGTACACCGCCTGGAGCGCGTGAAGACCATCCTGGGGCTGCTGGTACACCAGATGGACGTGATGGAGACCATGACGCCGTTGGATTTCCTCGACTTCCGCGATATGCTGCGGCCGGCCAGCGGTTTCCAGAGCACGCAGTTCAAGGTGCTGGAGGCGCGCCTGGGCCTGCGCATGGAGAAGCGCTTCGGACGGCAGTACTACACCAGCCAGTTGAAGCCCGAGCACAAGGCGCAGATCGAGGCGCTTGAGCAGCAGCCCACCTTGCTGGACCTGGTGAACGGCTGGCTGGAACGCATGCCCTTCCTGGAGGCGCGCTTCTGGCCCGCGGGCGAGGCCCCCTTCTTCGACCGGCTGGAGCAGCTGTACACCAGCACCCTGGTGAAGGGCGAGGAGGCCAACGCCGCCCTGTGGCGCAAGCTCTTCGTGGAGGGCGACCCCGCGCGGCGCCTCACCCCGGCGGCCTGCCGCAGCGCGCTGTTCATCATGCTCTACCGCGACGAGCCGATCTTCCAGCTGCCGTTCCGCTTCCTGCAAGTGCTGCTGGACATCGACGAGGGGCTGGCCACCTGGCGCAGCCGCCACATCAACATGGTGCACCGCATGATCGGCCTGCGCGTGGGCACCGGCGGCAGCACGGGCAAGGCGTACCTGCGCGGCGCCATGGACAGCCATTACGTGTTCAGCGAGATCGCCGACCTGAGCAGCTTCCTCTTCGAGCGCCGCAAACTGCCCCCGCTGCCCGACAGCCTGCGCAAGGCTACCGGTTTCGCACTGGAGGCGTGATGCGGGCGTAGCGCAGGATGGTGCCGGGCATGCCCTCGCCCTCGGTGCAGAGCAGCATGTCGCCCCCGGGCAGGAAGGTGATCCCCTCCGGCTTGGGGCACCGCGCGGCGTCCAGCACGTGCAGGTCCACCAGGTCGCCCTGGCGGTCCACCGTCACCAGCACGCGGTCCGTGGCCGAGAGCAGGTGATAATGCCCGGTGACGGGGTCCACCGCCACGGACGAGAGGCGCAGCTTCAGCGCCGGCACCACGCGCCCCTTGTCGGTGGTCTTCATCGGCAGCGCCAGCCCCCTGCGCCGGGCCTCGGCCGCGATCCCGTCCACGGAAAGGTGGAGCACGGGCCTGGGCAGCACGCGCCCGGTGCGCAGGTCGTAGCCATGCACACGGCGCACATCGCGCGACCTGGGCGACCCCTTCACCACGCCTTTGGGCGCGACCAGCAGCACGTCGTCCACGGGATCATGGCCCAGCCCCTCCAGGTCGTCCTGCGGCAGGGCGATCCGCAGGGTGTCGCGCAGCACCGCGCCGCCGGCCTTCAAGCCCAGCCGGTACAGCAGGCCGTCGCTGCGCAGGGCGAAGTACTCGCCGCGCACGTGGGAGAGCCCCTCCATGTCGCCCGGCCCGCCGAAGTGGAACGAGCCCGTGACGCGGCCCTCGCGCAGGTCGAAGTGGTACAGGCGGGCGGCCTCGTCGTGCAGGCAGGCCACCGTGTGCGCGTCCACATCGGTGAGCGCGCTGATCTCACGGAGCTCGCCCGGCAGCGGGTACACGCGCACGGGCCGCTGCAGGTCGAAGGGGATGCCCTGGCCCGCACCATGGAGCGCGAGGCCGATGAGCACGGCGGCGGTGATGGGGCGGAACATGGAACGAAGATCGGCGATCGGGCCCCGGCTCAGCTGACCGAGCGGCGGATGCGATCGCCCAGCACCGCGCCCAGGCCGGCGAGCACGGCGCCCAGGACGGCGGTGATGGCCACCAGGCCGCCGGGGCCGGTGCCGAAGAGGCGGCCCACGCGCGTGGCCAGCACGTGTGCGTTGGCGGCGTCGGCGCACCAGGCGAGCAGGCCCCAGAGCAGGGCCCCGGCCACGGCCCCCGCCAGGCCCGCCCGTGCGGTGCCGGGCCACAGCAGGAAGCCCGCCAGCATGGCCACGGCGGAAAGGCTCCAGTACGGCAGCCAAAGCCCCGCCAGCCAACCGGCCAGGGCGATCACGACGGCGGTGAGCAGGGTCTTCATGGCGCCAGTTCGGTGAGGACATGGCCGTGCCCGATGCCCTCGTGGGCGCTGCGCAGGAAGGGCACCGGCCGGTATTCCATGGTGAGCCATTGCGGCAGCAGGTCGTCGTAGTGCGGGCTGGCGGGGTCGCCGCTGATGCCGCCGGGCAGCTGCATCCAGGCGCGGGGCGGGTCGGTGAGCTCCACCACGAAACGCATCGATGGGCCATGGTTGCCGCGCTGGGCGTTGAGCGCGGTGGCGGCCCCGTCCACCGGCAGCCCTTCGCGGCCCAGCGCGGGCACGCGGGCCATGTGTACCACGCGGGCGTTGTTGAGCGCGCCCCAGGTGATGGGCCCTTCGGCCTTGCGCCGCGCCAGCACATCGACCAACGCCTGGTGGACGATGCCGCGGCAGTCCACGTCCAGGGCGGCGTCCACCCGGGCGCGCAGGGCGCTGTCGGCCAGCACGCGGAACATGTTGTAGGCCACGGGTTCGCCCAGCGGCAAGGCGTGTTGCTGCAACGGGGCCCACAGGCGGGCGCTCACGGAATCGCGCCAAAGCTGCATGATGGCGCGCTCCTCCTCGTCATGCCGCGCCACGTGGTCCCAGGTGTGCAGCCGGCGCAGCATGGCGCGGTCGTCGGCATCCAGCGCGGTGCTGTCCACCAAGGGCAGCATCGCCGCCAGCCCCTCGGCCGCTTGGAGGTCGAGACCGCTGTGCTGCAGGCGCATCATGTCCTCCACGGTGAAGGTGCGGTCCTGGTCCAGCGCCGCGTTGAGGGTGCGGTTGCGGTAGTATTCCAGGTAGGCGTTGTGGAAGAAGTAGGGGTAGCGCTCGTCCACGCTGTGCTGGTTGGCGCTGCTCACGTAGCCGCGTGCGGGGTTGACCTGCGTGGCGGTGTGGGCAAAGGGCACCCGGCCGTGCCAGCGGTGGGCGGGATCGGCGCCATCGAGCACGAAGCGGCCCTGCCCGTGCCACTTGTTGGGGAAGCGGCCCTGCACGCGCATGGAGATGTCGCCCGTGGTGGTGGCGAAGGCCCAGTTCTGCGCGGGCGCATCGAACCATTGCAGGGCATGCACGTGGTCGGCATGGCTGCGCGCATGGTTCATCAGGTACAGGGCCTTGAGCGACATGCTGGGCTCGTGGCCCATCCACCGGAAGGCGAGGTGGGCACGATGGGGCACGTCGCCGAAATGCGCGTCGTACACCACCGGCCCGTGCAGGGTGATGCGGAAGCTGTCCACCACGGTGCGATGGCCGCGCACATGCACCTCCTCCACGGCCCATTGCACGGGCAGCCATCGATCATCGTGGAAGTAGGCGGTGCGGGCGCTGTCCTTCCAGGTGATGCGGTACCAGTCGCGGGTGTCGCGCGGGGCGTTGGTCACCCCCCATGCGGCGTGCTCGTTGTGGCCCACCACCACGCCGGGGCCGCCGGGCAGGGCGAAGCCGAAGACGCGGTTGCCGGGGGTGGCCAGTTGCACGGGGTACCAGATGGACGGGAAGAGCAGGCCCAGGTGCGGGTCGTTGGCGAGGATGGGCCGGCCGCCGGCGGTACGGCTGCCATGCACCGCCCAGTTGTTGCTGCCGTTGGCGGGGTCACTGCGGAAGGCATCGGCCAGGAAGCCGGTGCCGGGGTCGTGGTCGGGCGGCACGGGCACGATCTCGGGCGTGAAGGGCCACACGCTGTCGGTGGGCACGGTGGGCACCACCCCGGGCGGGCGCACCGGCCAGAGCAGGTCGTGCAGCTCGGCACCCAGCAGGGCACGGGCATGGGTGTCCTCCACATCGCGGTCCCATCCGCTGAGGTTCTCCACCATGTACTGCTGCACCAGCGCCGAGCGGTAGGGTGCCCACTCCTCGGGCCGATGGTCCAGCAGCTTGTACTCCAGCGGCAGGTCGCGGTAGCGCAGCGTGGCGATGTACTGGTCCACGCCGTCGGCATAGGCGCGGAGCAGCGGCGCCATCAGGGTGTCGGCCAGCAGGGCGTCGGTGGTGGCGCGTGCGCCGATGGTCATGCCCTTGCGGCGTTGGGCGCGGTCGAAGGCCAGGGTGGCCGGGCCGATCACCTCGCTGAGGCGGCCGGCGGCGGCGCGGGCGATGAAGTCCATCTGCCACAGCCGGTCGTGCGCCACGATGTAGCCCTGGGCGCGGTACAGGTCGGTGTCGTTGCGGGCGAAGATGTGGGCCATGGCATGCGCATCGCGCACCACTTGCACGGGGGCCGAAAGACCGTGCAGCTCCAGCCGGGGCACCGCATCGCGGGCGGCCAGGCGGGCATTGGCCCAGAACCCCTCCTGCGGACTGGGAAGCGGCCCAGCGGCGGCACCGGCGCGTCGCCCACCACCAGGCGGGTGCCCAGCAGCACGTTCAGGCTCACCACGAAGAGCAGCAGCAAGGCGGTACCGAGCAGGCGCATGGCAGGGGGCTACGGCACCAATATCGGGGTTCCGGGGGGAACGTGCGGCAGCGGTGGCCGTCGCCGGGCGCCCCGGCAGGGGTTCACAACCGGTATGTCCGCTTGAAGCCCGGCAGCACCACTTCGTGGCAGCCCTTCTCCAGCAGCAGGTCGCGCAGGGCCTCGCGGGCGGGGTCGTCGCCATGCACCAGGTACACCGTGGCGGGGTGGTGGTAGTCCTGGCAATCGAGGTAGCGCAGCAGTTCGTTGCGGTCGGCGTGGGCGCTGTAGAAGGCCATGCGGCGGACGGATGCGCGCACCGGGATGGTCTCGCGGAAGATCTGCACCTCGGTGGCGCCCGCCAGCAATTGCCCACCGAGCGTGCCGGGGGTGCAGTGGCCCACCACCAGCACCCCGTTGCGCGGGTCGCCCAGCGCGTGGAACAGGTGGTGCCGCACCCGGCCGGCCTCCATCATGCCGCTGGCGCTGACGATGATGCAAGGCCCGGGGCGCGTGTTGAGTTCCTTGCTGCGTTCGGCCTCGCGTACGAAGGTGACGCCCGGGAAGCTGAACAGGTCGGGGTCATGGGCCAGCTCCGCACGCACCTGCGCGCGGTAGAGGTGGGCGTGGCGGCGCGAGATCTCCGTGGCGCTGATGGCCAGCGGGCTGTCCACGAACACCGGTATGCGCGGCAGGCGGCCGGCGTTGTACAGCTTGTTCAGGGCGTAGAGCACTTCCTGGGTGCGGCCCACGCTGAAGGCCGGCACGATCAGGCGGCCCTGCTGCTCCACGCACACCTGGCGCACATGGCCCAGCAGCGCCTCCTCGGCCTGGTCCAGCGGCTCGTGCTCACGGTCGCCGTAAGTGCTTTCGCAGATGATGGCATCGGCCTGGGGGAAGGGCGCCGGGTGCGGCAGCAGGCGATCGGCGTAGCGGCCCACATCACCGGTGAAGGCCAGCCGGAAGGTGCGTTCGCCCTGCACGATGCGCAGCTGCACTGCGGCGCTGCCCAGGATGTGCCCGGCCTCGGTGAAGGTGAGCTCCACGCCCGGCGCGATCTCCGTGGGGGTGTCCAGGTCCAGCTCCCGGAACAGCGCCAAGGCGGGCGGCACGTCGGCCACGCGGTACAGCGGTCCTTCGGCCTCCTCATCGCGGCCCTGCTTGCGGGCGCGCTTCATGTCGAAGGCCGCGTCGTACTCCTGGATGTGCGCACTGTCCGTGAGCATGATCGCGCACAGGTCGCGCGTGGCGGGCGTGCTCCAGATCGGCCCGGTGAAGCCTTCCTTCACCAGGCGGGGCACCAGGCCGCTGTGGTCGATGTGCGCATGGCTCAGCACCAGCACATCGATGCTCGCGGGGTCGAAGCCGAAGCGCCGGTTGCGGTCCTTGTTGCCGCCACCGCCCATGGCCTCGCCCTGGAACATGCCGCAATCCAGCAGCATCCGCAGGGGCCGTGCGCCATCGCGGGTGATCTCGATCAGGTGCTTGCTGCCGGTGACCGTGCCGGCCGCACCGTAAGGCGTGAAGGTGATGGGCATGGGGCAAAGATGGTGGCATGCGCCCGAGGGCCACGGCATCACTTCCGCAGTGGGCCATGGACCGCCCTCGGTAAGCGCACGATCCTACATTTGCCGCCTGCCCGCGGCCCCCGGCCCGTTCCGGCATTACTTCCGCCGGCCTTGTGACCCGCCCATCCTCCGACCGCCCGCCCATGGCCCGTGCCTGCACCGTCGATCCCGCCCGCCTGGATGGCATCACGGAACAGCCGCTGTTCGCGGCGGTGGCGGCCGAGGCGGCGGCACGCGGCATCCCCGCCTTCGCCATCGGCGGGCACGTGCGCGACCTGTTGATCGGGCGCGCGAGCAAGGACATCGACTTCGTGGTGGAGGGCGACGGGATCGCCTTCGCGCAAGCGGTGGCCCGGCGACTGGACGCCGGCCCGGTGCATGTGTTCAAGAACTTCGGCACGGCCATGTTCAACCTGCGGCACGCCCAGGGCGACATGCAGGTGGAGTTCGTGGGCGCGCGCAAGGAGAGCTACAGCCGCAACAGCCGCAAGCCCGAGGTGCGGCCCGGCACCATCCGCGACGACCAGGAGCGGCGCGACTTCACCATCAACGCGCTGGCCATCTCGCTCAACGCGGGCAGCCTCGGCGCGCTGGTGGACCCCTTCGGCGGGCTGCTGCACCTGGACCAGGGGCTGATCCGTACGCCGTTGGACCCGGACATCACCTTCAGCGACGACCCCCTGCGCATGTTGCGGGCCGTGCGCTTCGCCACGCAGCTGGGCTTCACCATCGACCCGGACACCTTCGCGGCCATCCGGCGCAACGCCCACCGCCTGGAGATCATCAGCGCCGAGCGCATCCACACCGAGCTCAACAAGATCATCGCCACGCCCAAGCCCAGTGTCGGCTTCAACCTGCTGATGGAAAGCGGCCTGCTGCAGGAGTTCTTCCCCGAGTTCGTGGAGCTCAAGGGCGCCGAGGAGAAGTACGGCATCGGCCACAAGGACAACTTCCACCACACCCTGCAGGTGCTGGACAACGTGGCGGCCAAGAGCGACGACCTGTGGCTGCGCTGGGGCGCCATCCTGCACGATATCGCCAAGCCGGCCACCAAGCGCTTCGTGCCCGGCCAGGGATGGACCTTCCACGGCCACGACGACCGCGGCGCGCGCATGGTGCCCAAGATCTTCCGCCGGCTGAAGCTGCCGCTGGACGAGAAGATGAAGTTCGTGCAGAAGATG
>JAVFAQ010000081.1:0-10587 GCA_034002325.1 Flavobacteriales bacterium
ATCGACGCCGAACTCCGGGTTCATGACCGATGCAGGACAAGATTCAGGGTCATAGTTGTAATAATATCCATAGCGGTCGTCATCATCCTGGTAGTAGACACCCTCCAGGACGAACCGGACCCGGGCGTCGTCGATGTAGGCGGCCGGCGGTTGGGTGGGGAGGACCGGAGGCTGGATATTCCCAAAGTGGTCGTTGAGTCCGGCCACCTCAGCGGCGACCTGCGCGCTCTGGTCGCCCGCGTGCAGTCCGCTTCCGTCCGTAGGCCGAAGGAAGTGGTAGTTCAATCGGAATACAAGGTTGGGCGTGTTCTGGTAGTTGTTGGACACGTCCGGGATGCATACCTCATTCACCATGCATTCAAAACCCGGAGTCCCGCTCATGCTGGGTTCCTCCTCGTGCGGCGTATAGCACGCGGGCATATCCTGTGCCTTGGCCAAAGTGCCGATGAGCACGATGAATAATACGCCCGTTCCACGGGCACCACGTCTTGTCCGGAGGTGTTCGGTCGGTCTCATCAGGCGGGGGTCGGTCCCCACAAACCTAAACGATCCGCCGGGCCGCTCACCGCCTGCCGCCGGGCACTTGGGCGGGAGCGGCACGCCCGTCGCGCACGGCGGGCGGCGGGGCCTTGCGCGCGCTGCCGTCCACGTACTCCACGGTCTTGGTCACCTTGCCGTTGCGGTCGTAGAAGGTCATGGTGCCGTGCAGGCGGCCGTTGCGGTAGTGCATCTCCTGCACCAGGCGGTTGCGGCGGTCGTACACTTTGCACGGGCCGTGCGGGTCGCCGTTGAGCATGCTTTGCTCGCGCATCTTCACGCCGGCATCGTCATAGTAGGTCCATGGACCGGTGGCCCGGCCATCGGTGTAGGCGCCTTCGGCGATGGGCGTGCCATGGACGCTGTACGTGGTCCAGCGGCCGCTCTTCCTGCCGGCGGTGTAGGTGCCCTCCTCGCGCACGCGGCCGCCGAGCCGTTTCCCTTCGGGACTGGCGTGATAGAGCTTCCAGGGACCGTGCTTCATATCGGCCCGGTAGCCGCCCTCGTAATCCGGGTCGCCATTGGCGAACCACCCGCGCCACAGGCCGTCCATGCGCCCTTCCTGGAAGCGCCCCACGGCCTGCTCCTGCCCGTTCTCGAACCAGCTGGTCCATTCGCCGTCCTCCAGCCCGTTCACGTAGGGCCCTTCCTGCAACTTCCGGCCGTTCTCGAAGCGCGTGGTCCAAAGGCCGGTCTTCATGCCTTGGTCGAAGGCGCCTTTCTTCCACAACTGGCCGCCCTCATAGTAGTACACCCACTCGCCGTGCTCCTTGTCGGCGGTGAAGGTGCCGGTGCTGCTGAGCTGGCCGTTGGTGTGCCAGAAGCGCCAGGCCCCTTCGCGCACGCCCCGGCGGAAGTGCCCTTCCATGTCCTTGCGGCCGTTGGGGAAGTACCAGGTCCACAGGCTGTCCTTCTCCCCCTGGTGATGCCATCCGCGCACGTCGAGGCTGTCGCCGTTCCAGCGCACGTACTCCCCGTGGAGCAGGCCCTTGTCGAAGTCCTCGTGCTTCTCGGGCTTCCCCGCCGTGGTCCAGTACGCCCACCGGCCGTGCTTCACACCGCCGCGATATTCACCGGTGGCTTTCGGATTGCCGGCGGGCCATAGTTCACGGGCGGTTCCGTTGCGCACGCCGCGCGCGTAGGCATGCTCGTCCTTGAGCGCACCGCTGCCGTAGTACGTGTGCAACACGCCGTCGCCCTTCACCACGGTGTGGGCGCCGTCGCGGTCCCAGGCATCGACCACGAAGACCAGCGTGTCCTCCCAGCGTTCCACCAGCATGGGCAGGCTGTCCGGGTACCAATAGCGCCACTCGCCGGTCTTGCGGCCCTGATCATGGTGGCCGCGTTCCATGGGGCTGCCGTCGCGGTAATAGCTGGTGCGCAGACTGTCCTCCACGCCGCGCTTGAACCAGCCGTCGTGCTGCACGGTGCCGTCGGGGTAGTAGCGCACCACGCGGCCATCTCGTTCGCCGGCCTTGAACCAGGCCTGCTCCACCAGGCGGCCTTCGGGGTCGGTGAACTTCCACTCGCCCCATTCGCGGCCGTTCACCATCAGGCCCTCGCTGCGCTTCACCTGGCGGGCATCGTCCCAATGGTCGGTGAAGTACTCCACGCTCTGGGCGTGGGCGGCCAGGGTGAGGCACAGGGCGGCAAGGGCGGTGACGCGAAGAAGGGGACGGCGCATGGATGGCGAAAGTAGCGGCCCGCCCCACCGGCGCACGGGGCCGGCCGGGCGATGCATCAACAACGCGATGCGGACGGCGCGGCGTATGCGCGGGCCGCGGTGCCGGCAGCGCATGGCGACGGTGGCCCCGGCCGCCCCCGCCCCGTACCTTGGCGCCATGGCACGGCGGCCCCTTGGCACCCCGCATGCCGCGCTCACCGCGGGCCTGGTGGGCGTGGTGCTGCTCTTCGCGGCATGGACCGAGGCCACGCGGCCGGTGAAGGGCCCGCACGGCCGCTTGGAGCTGGCCCTGCTGCGCGGCGGCGACAGCCTGGTCTGGGTGCAGGGCGCCTGGTTCACCACGGCCGGCCGCTGCGAAGGCTGCCACGGGCACGATCCCGCGGGCATCGCCAGCATCGACGCCGATGGCAACGACATCAACGTGGTGGACGACTGGCGCAGCACCATGATGGCCAACAGCGCCCGCGACCCCTTCTGGCGCGCCAAGGTGAGCCACGAGGTGCTGGTGAACCCCGCGCACCAGGAGGCGATCGAGACCACGTGCCTGGGCTGCCACGCGCCGCTGGCCGTGCATGAGGAGCGCCTGCTGGGCCGTCCGCCCTTCACCATGGCCATGCTGGACACCAGCCACCTGGGGCGCGACGGCGTGAGCTGCCTCAGCTGCCACATGCAGAGCGAGGCCCTTGCCGGCAGCTTCTTCACCGGGCAGCTGGAATTCGACAGCGCGCGCGTGTACGGGCCTTATTTCGAAGACCAGATCCACCCGGAGATCATGGCCGACTTCGTGGGCTACACCCCCGGCTTCGGCGCGCATATCGTGGACAGCCGCAACTGCGCCGGCTGCCACACGTTGATCACCCATACGGTGGACCTCGGCGGCCAGCCCACCGGCGGCATCTTCGTGGAGCAGGCCACCTACCACGAATGGCTCAACAGCACGTACCCGGCGGCCGACGTGCAGTGCAACACCTGCCACATGCCGCGCACCGACGACCCGATCATCCTGGCGGCCGACTACCTCTTCCTCAACCCGCAATCGCCCTTCGGCAAGCACCACTTCGCCGGCGCCAACGTGCACATGCTGGAGTTGATGAAGGCCAACCGCGAGCTGCTGGGCATTCCCGCCACCGAGGTGCAGTTCGACAGCACCATCGCGCGCACCCGCCGCATGCTGCAGCAAAATGCCGTGCAGGCCGAAGTGATGCTCACCGGCCGCGATGAGGACACCGCCCGCTTCGCCCTGCGCCTGCACAACCTGGCCGGCCACCGCTTCCCCAGCGGCTATCCGTCGCGCCGTGCCTTCGTCGACTTCACCGTGCTGTCCTCGGCCGGCGACACCCTGTTCCGCAGCGGTGCGCTGGGCGCCGACATGGAGGTGGCCGGCAACGATGCGCCCTTCGAGCCGCACCACGACCTGATCACCTCCGCCGGGCAGGTGCAGATCTACGAGATGGTGATGGGCGATGTGCTCGGCGACCCCACCACCGTGCTGGAGCGCGCCGCCGACCCGCTGAAGGACAACCGCATTCCGCCCGTGGGCTTCACCACCGCGCACATCAGCTACGACACCACCCGCATCGTGGGCGTGCCCCCGGCGGACAGCGACTTCAACCGCCACCCCGACGGCACCCAGGGCAGCGGCGCCGACGTGGTGCGCTACCACGTGCCCATGCACGGCCACACCGGCGGCCTGCGCGTGCTTGCCGCCCTGTACTACCAGTCCATCCCCCCGCGCTGGACCGCCGAGATGCTCGCCCACTCCACCCCGGAGATCGACGCCTTCCGCGCCATGCTCGAGGCCAGCGACGGCACCCCCGTGCGCGTAGCGGCGGACAGCCTGGAGATCGGCGGCGTGGGCGTGGCCGAAGGACCCGTGGGCGGCCTGCGCGTGTACCCCAATCCCAGCACCGACGGCCGCGTGCGGATCACTTCCTTGGTGCCGCTGCCCATGGCCGTGGACGCCGCGCATGATGCCGCCGGCCGCCGCGTGGACGTGCCCGTGCGGACGCTGGCCCACGGCCTGCTGCTGACCCTGCCCGCCGCGCCCGGCACCTACCTGGTGCGGCTGCGGATCGACGGGGCGCCGCGCGTGGTGCGCGTGGTGCGGCGATGAGCGGCACGGGAAGTGCAGGGCGTCCCGGATCTTTCCCCATTCACCTGAAGACATTCGCCGGACATGACCCTGCGCGCACGCTTTCACCGATGGGCCCCGGCCGTGATGATGGCGGCCCTCACGGGCGCGGCGCCGGCGCAAGGCCCCATGCTCACCGGCCGGGTGGCGGCCGACAGCGCGGGGCGCGACCCCCTGCCCTTCGTACACGTGGTGGTGGCGCAGGCCGATGACAGCACCCGGTGGAGCGGCGGCACCACCGACATCGACGGGCGTTTCCGGATCGGGCCGATCGCGCCGGGCGACCACTTGCTGAAGGCCAGCGCCGTGGGCCATGCCCCGGTGGAGCGGACCGTGCGCATGGGCCCGCGCGACCAGGACCTGGGCACCATCGTGATGCCGCACACCGCCCTGGAGTTGCGCGAGGTGACCGTGGAGGCCGTGCGCACCCGCGTGGAGCAGCTCGGCGACACCACCCAGTACCACGCCGGCGCCTTCACCACCGCGCCCGATGCCAGCGCCGAGGACCTTATCCGCAAATTGCCCGGCGTGGTGCAGGACGCCGAGGGCCTGAAGGTGCAGGGCGAGAAGGTGAACAAGGTGCTGGTGGACGGCCGCGAGTTCTTCGGCGACGACCCCAACATGGCGCTGAAGAACCTGCCCGCCGAAGTGGTGGACAAGATCCAGGTCTTCGAGAAGCAGAGCGACCAGGCCCAGTTCAGCGGGTTCGAGGACGGCGCGGGCGGCATGACCATCAACATCGTGACCAAGGAGGACATGCGCCAGGGCGTGTTCGGCCGGCTGTACGCGGGGCACGACGGCGATGACCGGTACACCGCCGGGGGCAGCGTGAACATCATGAACGACGCGCGCCGCATCTCCATCATCGGCATGAGCACCAACATCAACCAGCAGAACTTCAGCGACCAGGACCTGCTGGGGGTGAGCGGCGGCGGCGGTGGGCGCGGCGGCGGGCGCGGCGGAAGGGGCGGTGGCGGCGGCCGGGCCGGGAACTTCCTGGTGGGGCCCCAGGGCGGCGTGGCCGTCACGCATTCCATCGGCCTCAACTACAGCGATGAATGGGGCCGCCGCACCGAGGTCACCGGCTCGTATTTCCTGAACGTGAGCGAACGTGAGCAGGTAACCGGCCTGGTGCGGCAACTGGTGCTGCCCGGCGACAGCGGCCTGCACTACACCGAGGACCGGCACAACGACACGCGCAACCTCAACCACCGGCTCAACCTGCGGATCGAACACAAGCTGGACTCGGTCAACTCCTTCGTGCTCACCCCACGCCTGAATCTACAGCACCACACCGGCCTCAGCGGCACCTTCGGCACCAACGCCTTCGCATCGGGGGTGCTGGACAGCCGCACGGAGAACGTGAACACCAGCGAACGCACCGGCCACACCTTCAACACCGGGCTGTTGTGGCGGCGCAAGCTGGGCAAGCGGCACAACTTCAGCCTGCAGGCCGACATCGAGACCAGCGACCGCAGCGGAGAGCAGGTGCTGCGCTCATTGAACCTCTTCGAGCTGCTCAGCGACACCACCCTGCTGGACCGCCGCACCGACGAGCTCACCGACGGCCACCGTCTGGGGCTGCGCGCCAACTACACCGTGCCGGTGGGCGAGCACGGCCGCGTGCAGGTCAACTACGCGCCGTCGTACCGCGCCGGCCTCACGCGCCGCATGGCCTACGAATGGGCCCCGGACTTCGGCACCTTCGCCGTGCTGGACACCAGCCTGAGCAACCGCTTCGCCAGCACCTACATGGTGCATCGCGGCGGGGCCACCTACCGCATGGGCGGCGAGAAATGGTCGTGGAGCGCGGGGGTTGACGGCCAGCACGCCACCCTCAGCGGCGACCGTGAGTTCCCCATCGCCTTCGCCGTGGACCGGACCTTCACCAACCTGCTGCCCAACGCCATGGTGGGCCACAAGGCGGGCAAGGGGCGCAACATCCGCCTGTTCTACCGCACCAGCACGCGCGAGCCATCCATCGACCAGTTGCAGGACGTGGTGGACATCAGCAACCCGCTCTTCCTGCGCACGGGCAACCCCCGCCTGGCGCAGAGCTACACGCACAACCTGAGCTTCCGCCTCAACCGCACACAGGCCGAGAAGGGCACATCGCTCTTCGCCATGGCCAGCGCCGGCCTCACCCAGGGGCACATCGCCACCGGCACCATCGTGGCCACCCACGCGCCGGTGGAGGTGGACGGCATCACGGTGCCCACGGGCGGGCAGCTGAGCCGGCCGGTGAACATGGACGGGGCGTGGAACGCGCGCGCCTTCATCACCTACGGCATGCCGGTGAAGCCCCTGCGCAGCAACCTCAACATCAACGGCGGTTACAACTTCAGCCGGCTGCCCGCCTTAGTGAACGGCGCCACCAACCTGGCCGCCCACCATACCGTGAGCCAGGGCCTGGTGCTCAGCAGCAACATCAGCGAGCGCATCGACTTCGCCGCGGGCTACGACCTGGGCCGCAGCTTCGTGCGCAACAGCCTGCAGGCCGGTGCGGACAACGACTACTTCAGCACCAGCGGCACCCTGCGCCTGCAGTGGACGGCCCCGAAGCTGCTGGTGGTGCGCAGCCAGATGGCCTACACGCGCTACGACGGGCTGGCGGCCGGCATCAACGACCAGTACCTGCTGTGGAACGCCGCCGTGGGCGCCAAGCTGCTGAAGGACCGGTCGCTGGAGCTGGCCCTGAACCTGTTCGACATCCTCAACGAGAACAACAGCATCGCGCGCAACGTCACCGAGACGTGGATCGAGGACAGCCGCACCAACGTGCTGGGCCGCTACTTCATGGTGGTGGCCACGTGGAACCTGCGCCACTTCCCGAAGGCCAAGGGCTGAGGCGGTCACCGGGCGCCTGTGCCCAGGGCCTGCTGCCAGCGCCACGCATCGCGCAGGGCATCGGCCAGGGTGAGGCGCGGCTCCCAACCGAGCACCGTGCGGCTCCTGGTGGTATCGGCATACACCTGCTCCACATCGCCATCGCGCCGGGGGCCGATCACCACGGGAAGGCGCAGGTCGTTCACCTGCTCGAAGGACCGCAGCACCTCCAGTACGCTGTGGCCCCTGCCCGTGCCGATGTTGAACACCGCGCATGCGGGCGCGGACCGCTCGTCCATCCAGCTGAAGGCACGCACATGGGCACGGGCCAGGTCCACCACGTGGATGTAATCGCGCACGCAGCTACCGTCGGGGGTGTCGTAGTCGTCGCCGAAGACGGTGATGCGTTCGCGCAGCCCGGCAGCGGTCTGGGTCACGAAGGGGATCAGGTTGTTGGGCACGCCGATGGGCAGTTCACCGATGCGGGCCGAAGGATGGGCGCCGATGGGATTGAAATAGCGCAGCAGCACGGTACGCAGGCCGGGCGTGGCGGCCACGTGGTCGCGCAGCAGTTGCTCGCCGGCCACCTTGGTGAAGCCGTAGGGCGAGCCGGCGTTGCGGTCGGGCGCGTCCTCGGTCACCGGCAGGCGATCGGGCTGGCCGTACACGGTGCAGCTGCTGGAGAACACGATGCGCCCCACATCGTGCCGCTGCATCACTTCGAGCAGGGCGATGAGCGAGCCGATGTTGTTGCGGTAGTAGCGCAGGGGCTGCTGCACGCTCTCGCCCACGGCCTTGTCCGCCGCGAAATGCACCACCCCGGCGATGGGCCCTTCGGCCCGGAAGACCCGGTGCAGGGCGTCGCTATCGGTGCAATCGATGCGATGCACGGCGGGCATGCGGCCGATGATGGCGGCAATGCCCTCCAGCGCGCGCTCGCGGCTGTTGCGCAGGTCGTCCACGATCACCGGCTCCAGCCCGGCGGCGGCCAGTTCCACACAGGTGTGTGAGCCGATGAACCCGGCGCCACCGGTAACGATCACCTTCCGCATGTGGGCCCAGCAGGACTTGAACCTGCGACCAAGGGATTATGAGTCCCCTGCTCTGACCACTGAGCTATGGGCCCGCACGATGCCGGGGCGGCCCGGCTTCGGCGCGGCGAAAATAGAGCAGGGCACGGCCGCGGGCGCGCTGTTCTTCCGGGGCGCGCACCCGGGGCCGTCCGCACGGGAGGATGGCTTGCGCACCGGCGCCCGGCCTCCCGGCGCCCGTGCCCGCCCCGTCCGATCGCCCCCCTGCCCCGCAGCCGGCTCACCGGAACCCGCCAACGGCTCATTTCCCGCACCGGGAACGGCCCTGCCCCAGCAACTTCACACCGCCATGCGCTACATCATCCCCGCCACGGTCTTCGCCCTGATGCACTTCACGCTGCCGTGCCTGGGCCAGCGGCTGCTGTCCAACGCCGGCGGCAGCGCGACCAACGGGCTGGGGTACCAGGTGCAGTACAGCCTGGGCGAGCCGTTCGTGGGGACGAAGACCAACGGCCTGGGCATCCAGGCCACCCAGGGCATGGAGCAGCCCACGCCCGTGCGGGTGAGCGTTTCACTGGGCGCGTGGTTGCAGGGGCCGTGGGACGGGGAGGCCATGGACGACGGGCTGCGGGCCGGCGGGCTGGTGCCGTTGGCCCAGCCCTACACGGCGATGGGCTACGACCATGACGGCACGGAAACGGTGCAGCCGGCGGTGCTTGCCGCAGCCGGCCCGGCCGCCATCGTGGACTGGGTGCTGCTGGAGCTGCGCGATGCGAACCTGCCCGGGGTGGTGACGGCCTCGCGGGCGGCGCTGTTGTGCCGTGACGGCACGGTGGTGGACACGGACGGCGCATCTCCAGTGGCCTTCCATGCCGCGCCACGCCACTACTACGTGGCCGTGCGCCACCGCAACCACCTGGGGGCGATGACCGCCGCGCCGGTGATGCTGTCCGGCACCCCGACAATGCTGGACCTGCGGGACGGGTCCACCGCCACCTACGGCACCGAGGCCCTGCGCGAGGCCAACGGGGCGTGGCAGCTCTGGGCCGGGGATGTCACCGGCGACGGCGTGCTCCGCTATACGGGCGCGGCCAACGACCGGGACCCGATCCTCGCCGCAGGGGGCGGCCTGGTCCCCACCGAGGTGGCCACCGGCTACCTGCGCGAGGACGTGAACATGGACGGCACCGCGAAATACACCGGTGCCGCGAACGACCGCGACCCCATCCTGCAGAACGTGGGCGGCACGACCCCCACCGCCACCCGCATGCAACAGATCCCCTGATGATGAAACGACCCCCATTCGACCTTGACTGGCCCACCTGCCTCCTGGCACCGGTGCTGGCCGTGGCCCTGCTCCCCATCGACCTCGCCGCGCAGCAGCTGTTCAACGGGGTGAACTACCAGGCCATCCTCCGCGATGAAAATGGCGACCTGATGCAGGATGAGAACGTCTCGGTGATATTCCAAGTGCGCCAGAACACCGAGAACGGCCCCATCGTTTTCCAGGAAACCCAGCCGCTGACCACCAATGAGCATGGGCTGGTCTCCGCTGTGATCGGCAAGGGGATCAACACGTTGGGGGACCTGGCGGGCCTGGACTATGCCAGCACGCCGTACTTCCTGCGGGTCTATGTCAATACGTATGGCCTCACTCCGTGGCAACGCATCGAGGCGGTGCCCATGGCGTACAAGGCCACGAACATGCGCCTGAAGGACCTGGTGGACGTGCATGATGAGGCACCGATGAACGGCCAGGCGCTGATCTGGAACGATACCACCTGGGTGCCCACCACCTTGAGCGGCGGCGGCGGGGCCAGCCAATGGCAGGACCACAACAACGGCATCCATTACAGCAGCGGCTCGGTGGGCGTGGGCACCACACCGAACACGCTGGCCCGGATGAGAGTGGCCCCCAACAGCTCCTCGATGCCCGTCGGACTGAACGTGGACAATGCCTTTAGCGGCGTCTTTCCCAAGTACGGCCTTGATGTCTCCGCTTCTTCCGCCGGTTCCAGTACGCGGTACGGCGTGCGGGCCTCGGCCGCAGGCAACTCCAATGGTTCGGCCGCTTATGGCCTGTATGGACATGGGACTGCGACCGCCGGTTCGGCATCACCGGTGTACGGGGTGTTCGGCCTGGCCAGTTCCAGCGGCACCGGTGCCGCGGTGGGGGTGTTCGGCCGCGGCAACGGCACCGGCACGGGGGTGTACGGCCATGCGCCCGACGCGAACGGTACCGCCATACGCGGTGTGGCCGACCAAGGCTCCGGGTTCGCCGCGCAGTTCGATGGCGACGTGCGGGTGAACGGGACCGCCTCCCAATTGTACCTGGGCGACAACTTCATCCTCTTCCCTTACGCCACCAACGGGGCCCC
>JAVFAQ010000082.1:0-10548 GCA_034002325.1 Flavobacteriales bacterium
GCAGTTAGAGCTTCTTGCCGATGGCCGGCCGATACTCGTTGATCCCATAGGCCATGTTGTTGAGGACGAGCTTCCACGTGCCGCCGTACGCAAGGGCGTCCACGGTGTCCTTCAGGTCGAAGTCGGTCTTCCCGTAGCCCTCGCGCTTGAAGGTGAACACCGCGTTGGGCCCGCATTCGATGCTGCCGTCGGTCATGCGCGTGAAGTGGACGCCGAGGAAGGGGAAGCGCGGGTCGGGCACAGGGTAGATCAAGTGCTTCACCTTGTGCTCGCCCTGTTCGGTGAGTTCGTAGTAATCGCCCCGGAAACCCACGATGCGCTCCTTCACCTTCGCGCCGTCGTTGCGGGCCAGGCGATCGCTCTGCAGGCCACCGCAGAAGATCACGTAGCGGGCGGTATGGCCGCCCTTCGAGGTGCGCACGATGGTACGGTCGCCCTGCTGTTCGGCCCCGATGAACTCCTCGCCGAGGCGCACCCGGCTCTTCGGCTGGCGCGTGGTGGCGATCGAGGCCATCGTCTCGGTGGCGCCCCGGAAGTCGATGATGCCGGTACACCCGACGCGCACCCCGGCGATGCCCACGCAATGGGGTTCGATCTCGCGGATCTGCCCGGGCCCCACCTTCTCCATGCCCTCGATGCCGTTGGCGATGCCGGTATCGTGGATCCTCTCCAAACGCGGCAGCTCGTCCTTGCTCATCGCCACGATCAACTTGCCGCACACGTCATGCTTCACGCCGTGCGCGCGTGCGAAGGCCACGAGCTCGCGCCGGCCGTCCACGCAGTTCTTCGCCTTGAAGCTGCCGGGCTTGTAGTAGATGCCGCTGTGGATCACGCCGCTGTTGTGGCCGGTCTGGTGGTCGGCCAGGGCGTTCTCCTTCTCCAGCAAAAGGATCCGCAGGTCGGGGAACCGCGCCTGCAATTTGTAGAGGGTGGCGGCACCCACGATGCCCCCGCCCACGATCACCACGTCCCAGTCGGCCTGCTCGCTCATCGGTCGCAACGGATACGGCGGCGAAGGTAGATGTCCATGGAACGATCCCTGGGCGACGGGTTTCGGGTCGGGGGGGTCGCCATTCCACCTTCCCGTCACTCCCCGGCCGCCACGAGGGGTACTTCCTTGGCAGGCACCATGGACAGCAGCACCCACCCCGCCACGAAGAAGCCGCCGATGATGATGACGGCATCGCGCAGGTCGCCGGTGATCTGCGCCACCAGGCCGAAGGCGAAGGTGCCCAGCACGGTGCCGATGTAATAGCTCACGTCGTAGAACGAGAAGTACGATGCGTGGTCGGTGGTCGTGGGCAGGAACTTGGCGTAGGTGCTGCGCGAGATCGCCTGGCTGCCGCCCATCACCAGGCCCACGCCGCAGGCCAGCATGTAGAACTCGTGGGCCCATTGGACCCGGTAGGCCGCCACCACCAGCAGCACCCATACGGTGCATCCGATCATGAGCGCCTGCACGTTGCCGAAGCGCCGGCTCAGGTGCACGAAGAGGAAGGCGCCGATGGCGGCCAGCACCTGGATCAGCAGGATGCTGGTGATCAGCGCGGCATCGCTGATGGGCGCCACGGTGCCGTCCGGGGCGAGTTGCTTCACCTCGGCCTTGGCGAAGGTGACGGCCAGGTACATCACGGTCTGGATGCCCATGTTCAGCACGAAGAAGGCCCGGAGGAAACGCTTGAGGCGCCGGGTACGATGCAGCTCGCGCCACACCTTGCGCAGCTCCATGTAGCCGTTGAACACCACCCGGCCGGGGGCGCGGCGCACGGTCCCGTTGGGCAGCACGCGGAAGGCGAACTGCGCGAAGCCGGCCCACCACAGCGCCACGGTGATGAAGGTGAGCCGCGCGGGCAGCCCGTTCACGTCGGGTATGCCGAACCAGCCGGGCCGCATCACCATCAGCAGGTTGATCACCAGCAAGATCATGCTGCCGATGTATCCCATGATGTAGCCGCGGGCGCTGATGCGGTCGTGGTCCCCGGGCGCGGCGATCTCCGGCAGGAAGGCATCATAGAACACCAGGCTGCCGCTGAAGCCCACGCAGGCCATCATCACGCAGAACAGGCCGACCCAGATGTGCGCCATGCTGAAGAAGGCCAGGGCCGCGCAGCTGAGCGCACCGACGTAGCAGAACAGTTGCAGGAACCGCTTCTTCGTGCCGGTGTGGTCGGCGATGCCGCTGAGCAACGGGGCGATCAGGGCCACCACCAGGAATCCCGCAGAGAGCGCGTAGGAGTACAGCGACTCGGCGGGCAGGCCATGTTCGCGCGCCACCAGGTCGTTGCCGGCCGCATCGTGCGTCACGGCCATGTAGAACACCGGGAACACGGCGCTGGTGATGGTGAGCGAATAGACCGAGTTGGCCCAGTCGTACATGGTCCAGCCGCGGATGGTCCGCTTGTCGCCCTTGAGGGGGGGAGGGGAAGTGCCCGGGGTGCCGTGTGCCATGGTGCGGGTGCGCGGGATCGGGGAAGTGCCCGGGGTGCCGTGTGCCATGGTGCGGGTGCGCGGGATCGGAGAAGTGCCCGGGGTGCCGTGTGCCATGGTGCGGGTACGGTAGGCACGGCTCACAGCCACCCGGCCCAGCCGAGCACCGGAACGAACCACGGAGCAATGGCCCGTATGGCATCGGTGCGCATGGACTTGATCAGCGCAAGGATCATCCCGCTCAATCGTATGCAGTCCTCCCGGAGCCGCGCCACTTCATCCGCTGTGAAATATCCGAAACGATCTCCAAGGATGACCATGGAACGCACCTCGTTGCAGGAACTGCGCGCTATCCGCAGGAACCGCCTGAAATCCTTGTTCGAGCCGCAGTCGAACCCTTCAGCGATGTTGTTCGACACGGAGATCGCGGCGCCCCGGATCTGGTCCTTGAATTCAAAGTCATGGTGGTCCTTGAACTTGGCGTGGATTGTGGCGGCGAGATCGATCGCACGTTGCCAGGCAATGATCTCCTCGAAGTCTTTGAATGCGGCCATGGTTATCGGGTTTTCTGCAATCTACCACCCGAGTCGCACACACTCGACCCGTTACTTCAACCCCCGCACCTTTCCACCACTCCACCCCCGCACCTTTCCACCACTCCACCCCCGCACCTTTGCACCTATCGCACCACCTCCACCTCCACCCTTCTGTTCTTGCTCATGCCCACTTCGGTGCCGGTGTCGTCGGCGCGGACGGTGGCGCCCTTGGCGGCGGTGGTGATGCGCGCGGCGGAAATGCCCGCCTGCACCAGGGCCTCCTTGATCATGTCCGCGCGCTCCTGGGCCAGGCGCTCCAGGTCGGGGCGCATGCGGGTGCGGTCCTTCTCGGTCTCATCGATGTGGCCGGTGAGCTTGATGCGGATGGCGGTGTCCTCGTTGAGCTGCGTGGCCAGCTCCTCGATCCACGGCCCCATGGCACGGTCGATGTTGCGCTGGAAACGCTTGAAGTAGAACACGGTGGCCTCGGCGCGCTGGGCGGGACCCATGCTGGGGGCCATGGCACCGCGGCGGCTGAAGATGAACTCGCTCTCGGCATCATCGATCTGCACGCAGGTGCATTCGGAGTCGTTGCGCACGGGCACCACGCTCACGTCGTCGATGTAGTAGTACGCCAGGGTCTGCTGGGCACGGGTCTCGCCCTTGGGCGGTTCCACGCGGCGGTTGTCGGTGCGCTCGTTGGTGGCGAAGTTGCCGATGATCAGGTGCGTCTCGCCGCCGGCGGCCTGGAACACGCCGCACACGCCCTGCCAGCTGTACATGTCGTCGTACACCTTGTTGCGCAGCACGGGCACTTGGGGCTTGTAGGCGAGGTTGGCGGCATCGGTGCGGTTGGCGGGGTTCTTGGTGATGAAGGCGCCCAGCTCATTGGCGGCGAAGCGGCTGAGGTCGCCCAGGCTCACGTAGTAGCGCACGCAATAGCGCTGGTCCTTCTTCAGCGGGGACTTGAACTTGGTGCTGAGGTAGCTGCGGGACTTGCGGCCGGCGTGGCTCCACCACAGCAGCCCGGCGTAGTTGTCGCCGGTCAGGGCCGATTGGTCGCCGTAGGCATTGCGCGGCGCGCTGGCCGGGGCATCGAAGACATTGCCGCTGAACAGGTCGGCACCCGCCGTGGTGCCGCTCTTCCAGCCCTTGGCCATCTCGATGGAGCCCAGGCGCCGGAGCTTGCCCTCGACCTCCTCGAAACTGCCGTTGGGCACCAGGTTGTCCTCTTCCTTGATGTCGGCCTGCGCGAAGAGCAGCGCGGGGGCCAGCAGGGCGGTGAGCGTGAGGGAACGGAAGCGGAAGGGAATGTGCATGGTTTCGATGGATGCCGGGTTCGCGAATGTAGCAAAGCGGTGCTTCGGGGCATGGGCCTTGCGAACACCGTGCCGGGCCGGAAAAGGAAAGGGCGGGACAACCGCCCCGCCCTTTGGTTCACGTGGATGGTGCCGATCACCGGCCGCCGAACATGTAGGCGGCGCGCAGACCGAGGTAGGAGCTGGTCGTGCTCTCGTCGGTGACCTCGTTCTTGTCGAAGAGCATCTGGTACCGCAGGGCCAGGTCGATGTTCTCCGTCACGAAGAAACCGAACATGGGGGCCACGCCGAAGTTGGTGTTGCTTTCCGCGCCTTCCGCCGAGCTGCTCATGATATGCAGGCCGGTCAGTACACCAAGATAGGCCCCTTCCTGGTTGTCGGAGAAATAGTACTTCGCACCCACTTGGATGGGGATGGCGCCCAAGCTGGCTCCCTCGATCGTGGTGGTGCCCAAGGGACCCATGTCGATCTCGAAGTCCTTGCCGGAGAAGTTGATGTAACCGGCTTGGGCCAGCACTCCCAGGTTGTCTCCGACCGGGATCTCATAGCCCAAGGACACGCCGAAGCCGAAGCCGGTGAAATCGGCCCAGTCGCCCATCGGCATGGCCAACTCCAAGCCAGCGGAGAAACGGCTCTCTTGGGCCATTACCATGGAACAACCGGCGATCATCGCACCGGCGAGAAGAAGACGCATTTTCATCGGGTCAGGGTTTAGGTTGGGCGCTAATGTAGCGGAACTGGCCGAATAGCCAACTGACGAACGTCGGCGCCGCACCGGCTGCCTTGGTGCAAAGGAACAGGGTCGTCCCGTTCGGAACGGCCCCATCACAGGTCATGCGACCGGGCGGGGGCGGGTGCTACCCCCCGAAGGTCCAGCCCACGTTGAACTCGATCAGGTTGGTCCAGATCCGGTAGCGGTTGCTGCCCTGCGACTCATCGTAGGTGGTGCTCAGGCTGCGGTAGAAGCGCAGGTCCATGTCGAAGCCCACCGCCAGGGTGTAGCCCACGCCGGCCATGGCCATCACATCGGCCTTGCGCCAATCGCGGATGGCCGCGCTGCCCTTCTTCTTGGAGGTGCTGAAGTTCTCGATGTCCACGTTCTGCGCCTGCTGCCCCTGGGCGGTGAAGGTGCCCTTGAGGTTGTACGTCACGTCGGTGTTCTGGCGCCCGCCCATCAGGAAGTTGAACGAGGGGCCCACCATGATCCGCAGCCCTTCCGCCGGGCTCAGGGTCAACGGGGCGTTCACCTGGAAGTAGGTCAGCCGTTGGTCGGTCTCGGTCAGCTGGGTCTCATCGCCGGTGAACTGCCCCGCCTGTTGGTTGATGGTGGCCTGCGCGTTCGTATGGTTGTTGCTGATCGTGTTCTCGGTCTTCATCCTTCGGAAGGAGAAGCCCAGCTCGGGACGCAGGCCCACCAGGTCGGAGAAGGGCACTTCCAGGTACCCGCCGAACTGCATGCCCAGGCCCTTGGGGTTGGTGGGCGGGTCCTTCGGGTCGGGCTGGATCTTCTGGGAGCCGGTGGCGTAGTTGGCGCCGGCCTTGATGCCGATGCGCACTTGTGCGAAGGACACGGTGGCGCCGGCCACGAAAGCGAGGAGCAGAAGGGGGCGAAGATGTTGCCGCATGATGGATCGGTGTTGAGCGGGGCAAACGTACAAAGCCGCATGCACCCGGTCCATCCCGAATATGGGGGGATCGCGCCTCCCGGAAAACGGTGAACGCCACGGGGCGCTCATCGATCGCTCCACCGGGCCCCGGCCTGCCGCCGTGCCCGGCCGGTACTCCCTATTGGCGGGCCAGGTGGTTCAGCGCGCTGCCGGCCTTGTACCACTCGATCTGCTGCGCGTTGTAGCTGTGGTTGCACAAGATCGTGTCGCTGCTGCCGTCGCTGTGCTTGAACACCAGGGTGAGCGGCTTGCCGGGCGCGAAGGCGGTGAGGTCCGTGAAGTCGATCCGGTCGTCCTCACGGATCTTGTCGTAGTCGGCCTCATCGGCGAAGGTGATGGCCAGCATGCCCTGCTTCTTCAGGTTGGTCTCGTGGATGCGGGCGAAGCTCTTCACCAGCACCACGCGCACCCCGAGGTGGCGGGGCTGCATGGCGGCGTGCTCGCGGCTGCTGCCCTCCCCGTAGTTCTGGTCGGCCACCACCACGCTGGGCACGCCCGCCGCCTTGTACGCGCGCTGGGTGGCGGGCACTTCGCCGTACGCGCCGGTGAGCTGGTTCTTCACGCTGTTGGGCTGGTCGTTGAAGGCATTGATGGCGCCGATCAGCGTGTTGTTGCTGATGTTGTCCAGATGCCCGCGGTAGCGCAGCCAGGGCCCGGCCATGCTGATGTGGTCGGTGGTGCACTTCCCCTTGGCCTTGATCAGCAGCACCGCCCCGGTGATGTTCTTGCCGTCCCAAGCCGGGAAGGGTTCCAGCAGCTGGAGGCGGTCACTGTCGGGCTTCACCACCACGTCCACACTGCTGCCGTCCGCCGCGGGGGCCTTGAAGCCGGGGTCTTCCACATCGAAGCCCTTGGGCGGCATCTCCAGGCCCTTGGGCTCGTCCAGCTTCACCTGCTCGCCTTGGGCGTTGGTGAGCGTGTCGGTGAGCGGGTTGAAGGAGAGGTGGCCCGAGATGGCCATGGCCGTCACCACTTCGGGGCTGGCCACGAAGGCGTGGGTGTTGGAGTTGCCGTCGTTGCGCTTGGCGAAGTTGCGGTTGTAGGAGGTGAGGATGGAGTTGGGGCGGTCGGGATCGTCGGTATGGCGCGCCCATTGGCCGATGCAGGGGCCGCAGGCGTTGGCCAGCACCATGGCGCCCATTTCCTCGAAGGTGGCCAGCAGGCCATCGCGCTCGGCGGTGAAGCGGACCTGCTCGCTCCCGGGCGTCACGGTGAACTCGCTGGTGGCCTTCAGGCCCTTGTCGATCGCTTGGCGCGCCACGGAGGCGCTGCGGGTAAGGTCCTCGTAGCTGCTGTTGGTGCAGCTGCCGATGAGGCCCACTTCGAGCTTCTCGGGCCATCCGTTCTCCTTCACGGCGGCGGCGAACTTGCTGATGGGCCAGGCCAGGTCGGGGGTATAGGGCCCGTTGATGTGCGGCTCGAGCGTGCTGAGGTCGATCTCGATCACGCGGTCGAAGTACTTCCCGGGCTCGGCATATACCTCGGGGTCGCCGGTGAGGTGCTCGGCCACTTGGTCGGCCAGGCCCACCAGCTCCGCACGGCCGGTGCCGTTGAGGTAGCGGCGCATGCTGTCGTCGTAGCCGAACAGGCTGGTGGTGGCGCCGATCTCCGCGCCCATGTTGCAGATGGTGCCCTTGCCCGTGCAGCTGAGGCTCTCGGCGCCCGGCCCGAAGTATTCCACGACGGCCCCGGTGCCGCCTTTCACGGTAAGGATGCCGGCCACCACCAGGATCACGTCCTTGGCGGAGGCCCAGCCGCTGAGCTTGCCGGTGAGCTTCACGCCGATCACCCGGGGCTGCTTCAGCTCCCAAGGCAGGCCGCTCATCACGTCGCAGGCATCCGCGCCGCCCACGCCCACGGCGAGCATGCCCAGGCCGCCCGCGTTGGGCGTATGGCTGTCGGTGCCGATCATCAATCCGCCGGGGAAGGCGTAGTTCTCCAGCACCACCTGGTGGATGATGCCCGCGCCGGGCCGCCAGAAGCCGATGCCGTACTTGTTGCTGATGCTCTCCAGGAAGTTGAACACCTCGTTGCTCTTCAGCAAGGCGTCCTGCAGGTCCTTCTTGGCGCCCACGCGCGCTTGGATCAGGTGGTCGCAATGCACGGTGCTGGGCACGGCCACCCGGGGCCGGCCGGTGGTCTTGAACTGCAGCAGGGCCATCTGCGCGGTGGCGTCCTGCATGGCCACGCGGTCGGGCGCGAAATCGACATAATCCTCCCCGCGCTTCAACTCCTGCGTGGCCGCACCTTGGTCCAGGTGGGCGTACAGGATCTTTTCGGTGAGCGTGAGCGGCCTGCCGAGCACTTGGCGTGCGGCGGCGATGCGTTCGGGATAGCGGTCGTACACCGCTTTGATCATGTCGATGTCGAAGATCTGGCTCATGTTCGGAGGATAGCGTGTATGGATCACACCCGGCGTTGACCGGGCGCTGGTGGGGGTGCGTTCCGTGGCGAAGGTACGGACCGCCCGCAAGCCCGGCTCACCGCAGGGCCAGGGCCAGGTTCCACAGCAGCTCGGTGGCGATGCTGTCGGTGCCCTGCGCATGCGGCCCGGCCAGCACGTCGATGCCCAGCAGCAGGTCCATCACGTCCAGGGTCATGCTCCGCACCACCGTGCCGCCGGGCCGCAGCACCACGGGCGCCATGGCCACATGGCCCGGAACCGCGGGCAGGTGGCCGTACGGCCGGTAGCAGAAGGCGGTGTCGGCCCCCAGGGTGTAGATGCCGTCGCCGTCCAGGTCCACGAAGCCCGCCATGCGCATGGTGTATCGCCCCTGCTGCGGGTCGCCGTCCACAAGCATGTCCGGGTCGCCCAGCGGCGCGGAGGATTTGTCCATGGGCAAGCGGTCCAGGCCCGCGTGCAGGCCCAGCTGGAAGTGCATGTCGCCCAAGGCCACGGCGGGCACGGTGCCGAGGTGTACCGGTGCGACGGCCCCCGGGGCGATCATCACGGCGGCATCGGGCAGGTGCGCCACCGACTGCCCTGCGGGACCGGCCACCCGGAAGTCCGAGAGCAGCACCTTCACCTCGGTGAAGTGGATGCGGCTGCCGGGGCCGTGCAGGTAGCCGTGGTGCAGCTCGAAGGGCAACGTGCCGAAGCGCATCTCCGGCGCCAGCCATGCGGTGCCCGTGTTGGGCGTTGCCGGTGGAAGGGCATCGTCCTTCATGCACCCGGCGAGCAGGGCCAGGGCGACGGCGGGCAGCAGATGGCGCATCGGTGGGCGGGCGGGCGGCGGCGCGGCCCGGTGGACCGCGCCGCGCCCGCCACGGCGGTCAATGGGCATGCAGGGCGTCGTGCAGGGCCTGCATCACTTGTTGCACCTCGGCCCCGTCGTTGTGGTACGTGCCGTCCAGGGGCAGGCCGCCCACCAAGGCCGCCACGTCCAGCTCCAGGTGGAAGGTGTGGTGGCTGCCGGCGGCCAGGTCGGTGTGCAGGTGGCCGTGCCAAGGCACCGGCGCCATGTTCGCACCGATGCCGTGGTAGCCGAACGCCTCATCCACCTCGAACTCCCCGTTGCCGTTGGCGTCCACGAAGCCTTCCAGCTTCACGAACATGCGGCCCTGGGCCACGTCCCACATCCAGGTCATGTCCGGGTCGTTGAGCGGGGCGGGCGCGGTGGCCTGGTCGGCATGGCCGTAGCTGGAGGCGCTGTCCAGCCCCAGGGCCAGGTGCAGCTCATGCACATGGCCGGGTTGCACGTCGCCCAGGTCGATGTGGCCGGTGCCCGCCACGGCATCGGCCAATATGATCCGGTCGTGGAAGTCGGCCACCGTGGCGCCCAGGTCATCGGTGAGGTGGAAGCCGTGGGCGTAGAACTTCAGTTTGCTGATGCGCACGCTCCTCCCCTGCCCGTCGGTGAAGGGCAGGGTGTCGAAGGCGGCGTCGCCGTTGACGAAGGCGATGTGGGCCATGACGTGGGCGGTGGTGGGCGTGGCGGGGTCGGCGGGCGGTGCTTCCGCGTCCTTCTTGCAGGCGGAGAGGGCGATGCCCATGGTGGCGGCGATCGCCAGGTGCTTGGTCTTCATGTGTTCGAATGCGTTGTCAGGTGTTCTTGTTGTTGAGGTTGCAGGTGAGGCCCACCACGATCCGGTGGCGGGTGGGCGTCATCATGTGGCCCACGCGGTGCATGACGGCATGCTGGTAGTAGGCCGAGAAGGAAAGGCCCTTCCACCAGGCGCGCAGGCCGGCATGGGTGAAGAGGGTGGTGCCGCCGGTGCCGGCATGCACCATGTCGTGCATGTGGTCCTGCCCCATGCGCTCCATGTAGGCGCCGATGGCCGGTGCGAAGCTCAGGGAGTCGCCGCCGAAGCGGTGGAAGACCTCGGCCGTGGTGCTCAGGCCGTGGCCCATGCGGTGGCCGGCGGCATTGGCGGTGTTGAAGCGGGCCAGCGCGCTCACGCCCCCGGCGGTGCGGCCGCGGCGCACCGCGTATTCCACCGAGAACAGGCCGTCCCACGAGCCGGTGCCCAATTGGATGTCGTGGCTGGCCAACTCCTCGCCGATGCGCAGGTCGTCGCGGCCCACGGGCATCTTCAAGCCCCCGCCCACCAGCAGGCGGTGTACGTGGGTGCGCTCCTGGTAGGCGCGCGTGTTGGCCA
>JAVFAQ010000083.1:0-10518 GCA_034002325.1 Flavobacteriales bacterium
ACAGCGATCGTGACGGAACCCAGGCAGGGGATCTCGATCGCGTCATCCAAGGCCATCACCAGGGGCGGGTACACCGGCACGGTCACCAGCACGTCCACGGTCACGGGTTCGGCGCCGCATTCGGCACCCACGGTGAGCGAATAGGTGGTGGTGGCCGCCGGACCCACGAGGATGGTGGGCGTGGTCTCGTTGGTGTCCCACAGGTAGTTATGGTCGCCCACCCCGCCGGTCACCGTGGGCACCAGTTCCACGGTCGCACCGCAGTCCGCCTCCATGTCCGGCACGGTGACCTCGATCGGGTCGGCACTGTCGATGAACAGGTTCACCACCGTCTCCACGGTTACCATGCCGCAATCAACCGGCTCGCTGATGGTGATGTCCAAGGTCTCCAACAGGTCGGCGTCCAGCGGGATGGTGATCGTGATGGTGGCGGTGGCCACGCCCGGCGGAAAGACCAGCTGGGGCGGCAGCGGGGGCATGTAGTCCACCCCGGGGGTGGCGGTGCCGGCGGCGGCCAGGTCCACCACCAGCTCCTCGGTCAGGTCGCCGGTGCGGGTGAAGGTGATATCGTACGGGCCGCAGCCCTCGAGCATGGTGTTCCCATCGATCACGCCGGTGATCTGGGGCAGGGCCGCGCTGACCGTTCCGGTGACGGCGAAGCTGCCGGCCTCGAGGAACACCGCCGAGTCCCAGCCGGTGTCCAGTGCATCGCCGATGGCCAGCTTGATGCGGTAGGTCTCGCCGCACTGCACCACGGCCATGGCCTCGAGCACGGTGGTGAAGCCGTCCAGCCGGATCGTCGCCCCGCCCATGTTGTTCACGTAATAGGCCGGGTTCTGGGCCGGGCACGTGGGGTTGTTCTGGTTGTTGTTGAGCCCATGGTTCACATTGTTGATCGTGACCGGGGCATTGTTGGGCAGCCGGGCGATGTTGACGGCCCCGTTGGTGTACGGGCCGGCGATCCCGGGGCCACTGAGGAAGAAGCCGAACGCATCGTTGAAGCTGCACACGTACTCCGGGTACTCCTCCGAGCCGAACACGTACCGGAAGCGCAGGGTGTCGCCGTTGGGGATGAAATCGAACTGGAGCACGGACCTGTCGTTGATGTTGCTGCCGGCGATCGCCACCAGGTCGGGATCGGAGCCCGTGCCCAGGTTGGTGCTCATGTTGAAGGCGGCGCTGCCCGGCAACTGCATCACCGCACCGCTGGCCAGCGCCACCCCGGCGGAGAGGCCCAGGTTGGTGGTCCCGGCGGTGAACGAGCCCCGGCCCTGCTGGAAGTTGGGCGGGTTCGCCGACCCGTTGTAAAGGATATTGAAGGCCGAGACGCCATCGCCCAGCAGCACGTCCTCCACCAGTTGGGTGGGCGTGGGCGCCGTGCTCACTGCCAGCTGGGCATGGAGCGGGGCGGCGCATAGCAGGGAGAGCACGGCGGCGGCGAGTTCCTTCATGTCGGCAGCGGGTGGGTCCTGGTCAGGGCCGGGCGGGCGGCACCGGACCGCTCCGGGACAATGACGCAAGGATGCGGGAACCGGTTGGCCGGCGCCGTCATATCGTCGATCATGGGGCCCATGCTACGGCGGTCCGCTGTCATGCCCCTGCCGGTCAACGCACCAGGCTGACGGTACCGTTGAAGTTGCCGTACCTGCCACCGTCCTTCAGCTCCACCATCCACACGTAGTCGCCCTCGGGGCACATCTCGCCGGTATTGGCCGCCCGGCCGTTCCACCGGTCCGTGGGCCGGTCGGCGGTGAACACCAGCTGGCCGGTGGCCGCATCGTAGATCGTGAGCTGGAAGGGGATGCCCAGATGACGGAGCGCCTCGGGCATGAAGGTGTCGCTCACCCCGTCGTTGTTGGGCGAGAAGGTCTTCGGGGCGTTCAGCGCGTAGTCCTCCTCCACGGTCACCCGCGCCTCGGTGCGGTCCACGCACCCCTTGTCATTGGTGGCGGTGAGCACCACGGTGTACACGCCCTTGGCCCGGTACACGTGATCGGGGTGGGTACGGTCCGAGGTATGGCCGTCGCCCAGGTCCCAGTGGTAATGCTTGCCGCCCATGCTGCGGTTCTCGAAGTGCATGGTGGGCACCATGTTCTCGGCATGCCGCGCAACGGGCTGGAACTGGGCGTGCGGCGCCTCATGGATGACGATCGGCACGGACACCGGCCGGTTGGAGAAGTTGCCGCCGCCTTCCGAGGAATGCGAGAGCATCACCTCGTAGCGGCCGGGCTTGGTGTAGGTGTGGGTGGGGCCGGGCTTGTTGGAGAAGCTGCCATCACCGAAGTTCCACAGATGGATCCCCTCCTCGGGCAGCTCGCCGAGATCGAAGGTGATGGGCACGCCGGGGCATGCCTCGCTGGCCGAAGGGCGCACCATGGCCTCGGGGCGCACCGCCTCCACGGTGGCGGCCGCAGGTGGTTCCTCCGTGGGCACGGGGGCCGGGGCCGCCGGGCGGTCGTCCTTCCCGGCCGGGTCGGGCACGGGCAGGGCGGCCACCGCGTCCACAGGCGCCGGCTCCTGGCCCGGTGCCGGTGCGGCGGCCTCCGGCGGCGTCACGTTGCTTTGCCGGTCCGGCCATTGGTCGGCCACCATCGCCGGCGCGTGCCCGCGGAAGGGGTCCGGTCCGGGGGCGCCGCCCTGGGCCAGCAGGAAGTACCCGGTGGCCGCGATGGACATGGCGCCGGCCAGGATGAGCACGGACATCGCCGCGGAGCCTTCGCGCTGGGCGTTGCGCCCGCCCTGCTCCATCCGCTTTTCCAACTTGGCCCAATCGGCCGAATTGAACGGCACCTCGTAATGCGCCAAGGCATTCCGTACGGCCCCTTCGAATGCGTCACCTCCCTTCATCATCGGCACGGTTAGCGGGCGAACGCGCCCTGTTCAAGCAGTTTTTTCAGTCTCACTTTGGCCTTGGCCAGGTTGCTCTTCGAGGTGCCCTCGTTGATGCCCAGTTTCTCGGCGATCTCGCGGTGGGTGAGCTCCTCGAACACGTACAGGTTGAACACGGCCCGGTAGGCGGGCGTGAGCTTTTGCAGTGCGTTGATCACATCGGCGGCCTTGTACTCCGGCATGTCGGCGCCCTCATCGGCGGCGCCCGGCAGGTCCTCGTCGCCCACCTCATCGATGCTGCGCTCGCCGCTGAGCAGCAGGTAGGAGTGCTTGTTGCGGCGGAAGTGGTCCATGGCCGTGTTGACCATGATGCGCCGGATCCACCCCTCGAACGAGCCGTTGCGGTTGAACCGGTCCATGCTGCTGAACAGCTTGATGAAGCCGTCCTGCAGGATGTCCTTGGCCTGGTCGGTGTTCTTGGTGTAGCGCAGGCACACGGCCATCATCTTCCCGTAGAAGAGTTCATACACCCGCTTCTGGGCGAGCCGATCACCCCGGAGGCAGCCCTCGATCAACCCGGCATGCACCTCCTGCTCGGTGGGCTTGCGGGGCCAGCTCACCTGGAGCCGGGGTTGCGGTATGACGGGTCCGTTCGCCAAGACATGTGCCGTTGCGGACGACAAGATAGCCATGCTGCCCCATAGACGCACGAAAGGCCAAAAGGATGCCTGTGGCGGGGACAAATGCCCGAGATACACGCCCGCCGGCATCGGGGCGCCCCGATCGGCACGGGCGGCGCATGGCCATGGCCGGCCGCGCTTACCTTCGCCCCCGAACGGTCGCATCGACCGTTCCTGGATCGATCAACCCCCACCCGACACCATGAAAGTAACCGTAGTAGGGGCCGGCAACGTGGGCGCGACATGCGCCGATGCCGTGGCCCGTTGGGAGCTCGCCAATGAAGTGGTGCTGCTCGACATCAAGGAGGGCTTCGCCGAAGGCAAGGCCCTGGACATCTGGCAGACCGCGCCCATCAACCTGTTCGACACCCGGCCGGTGGGCAGCACCAATGATTACGCGAAGACCGCCGGCAGCGACGTGGTGGTGATCACCAGCGGCCTGCCCCGCAAGCCGGGCATGAGCCGTGACGACCTGATCGCCACCAACGCCTCCATCGTGAAGACGGTGACCGAGAACGTGATCAAGCACTCGCCGGACTGCATCATCATCGTGGTGAGCAACCCGCTGGACGTGATGACCTATTGCGCGTACATCAACAGCGGCTTCCCCCACCAGCGCGTGTTCGGCATGGCCGGCATACTGGACACCGCCCGCTACCGGGCCTTCCTCGCCGAGGCCCTGAACGTGAGCCCGAAGGACATCCAGGCGGTGCTCATGGGCGGCCACGGCGACACCATGGTGCCCCTGCCCCGCTACACCACCGTGGGCGGCATCCCGATTACCGAGCTGATCGGCACCGAACAGCTCGATGCCATCGTGGAGCGCACCAAGAAAGGCGGCGGCGAGATCGTGAACCTCCTGGGCACCAGCGCCTGGTACGCACCGGGCACGGCGGCCGCGCAAATGGTGGCGGCCATCGTGCGCGACCAGAAGCGCATCTTCCCCTGCTGCGTGTGGCTGCAAGGGGAGTACGGCCTGCAGGACGTGTACCTCGGCGCGCCCGTGGTGTTGGGCCGCAACGGCGTGGAACGGGTGATCGAACTGCAGCTGAACGATGCCGAGATGGCCCTGGTGAACGGCAGCGCCAAGGCCGTGAAGGAGGTGATGGGCGTGCTGGACAACATGAACAAGGTGTCCGCTTAGGCGGCCCGTCGGAACGATCGGGGGAAGGCGCCGTCGAGGCGCCTTTTTCCGTTCTATCGCGCCCCGCCCGCGGGCATCACCACCATGCGTTGCGTCCGCGGGGCACCATCCCCTTCCAGGCGCATGAGGTAGGTGCCCGGGGCGATGCCGTCCAAGGGGAACACGGTTCGGCCGCCCTGGGGGCGCATGTGCCGCACGGCCCGGCCCATGGCATCGTACAGGGCCCAGACGGCGCCCGGCGCAGGGGCCGCGTCCAGCTCCACCACCACATGGCCGGCGGCCGGGTTGGGGAAGAGGCTGAAACCGCCGGGCCGCCGGGCCAGGTCATCGGTGCCCAGGTTGGTGCCCCCGCGCCAGAAGGACAAGCCGCCGCGGACGTTGCCCAGTACCATTTCCGGCTGGCCGTCGCCGGTGAGGTCGTACAGCGCGGGGCTGGACCGATCGCCGTCGCGCACCCCGGTGTACCGGTCGTCCAGGAGCGTGAAGTCCCCGTCCAGGTTGCCGTCGATGCCCGTATAGGCCCGCACCCAGCCCGCTCGCGTGCCCACCAGCAGCGTGGTCACCCCGTCCGCGTCGCGGTGGAAATGCGGCACGGAGTACCCGGCCATGCCCGGCATCGGGCGCGTGTCCACCCCGCCCAGGCTGTCGGTGACGAAGGTCCACTGGGGCAGGGCGGCGGTGCCCGTGTTGCGGTAGTGGTTGATGTTGCCGTTGTGCTCGCCGATGATCAGGTCGAGCAGTCCGTCGCCGTCCAGGTCGAAGAGCTGCGGGGTGGAGTTCTGGCCCACGTCGATCACTTCGCCGGTGGAATGCGTGATGTTTGGCTGCATCAACTGGAACTGGGCCACGGGTCCCTGGGCCACGTTGGCGTAGTAATGGATGCGCCCATCGAGGTGCCCCACGTACATGTCCAGGTCGCCGTCACCGTCCAGGTCGCCGAAGGCCGGGTAGATGCCCTCGCCCAGGCCATCGTCGCTCAGGCCCATGTAGTCGATGTTCACCAGGTCGAACGCGGGCTCGGTGGCGGTGCCCACGTTGCGCAGCAGGGCCAGGTGGCTGGTGTACAGCGTCACGGGGTCGAAATAGCCGTGGTTCCCCACCACGATGTCCATCAGGCCGTCGCCGTCATGGTCGAAGAACACCGGATGGGCCCCTTCGCCGAAGTCGATCATCTCCGACTGGAACAGGTCCTGGCGGTCCAGGTTGAACACGGGCGCCTCATCGGTGCCGGTGTTGCGGTAGTACCACATGCTTCGCCCCCCCTCGGCCTGGGACGTGCTGTGCGGGCTCACCAGCAGGTCGCGGCGGCCGTCGTTGTCCAGGTCGATGTGGCAGGCCCCGGGGAACACCGGGAGGTCCACCGGCACATCGGCCACGGGGAAGTAGGTCTCCTCCACGGTCATGAACGCCAGGTCGGGGGTGCCGCCGTTGTACAGGGCCACCATGTTGTTGAAGCTGAAGTCGCCCACCAGCAGGTCCAGCAGCCCGTCGCCGTTGAGGTCCAGCGGGGTCACGGTGCTGCCGGCGTGGGCGCGGTCACCACCGGCCTCCTGCGGCAGGTCACCGCCGGGGCCGATCTCCGGGTCCGGCACGTTGTAGGGGCAGGGCACATCGAGGGTGACGGTGTTGTCGCTGACGTCCTCGGCGAAGAAGCCCCAGCAGTGGTTGCCCTGGCGGAAGGTGAGGCTGTCGCAGGTGCCGTACAGCTCCATGCTCATGTTCTTGTAGTACGACAGGGTCGTGCTGGCAATGCCGAATGTGAGGATGTCCAGGTCGCCGTCGCCGTCCACGTCCATGATGCCGGGCATGTCGATGTTGGCCGCGTACATGTTCACCAGCTGGGTGCCGCCGTTGGCGAAGACCCAATCGTACCAGATCTGCGGGGTGACCAGCTCAAAGTCCGGCGCACCGAGGGAGCCGACATTGCGGTACACGGCCACGCCCTGCGAGTGCCCGCCCACGAAGATGTCCATGAGCCCGTCGCAGTTGTAGTCCCGCAGCAGCACCCAGGTCTGGATCGAGTCCAGCGGCTGCAGCTGGTCGTAGGCGCGGGTGTGGGTGTAGCTCGCCTGGTCGGGGATGCCGTCGTTGAGCAGGACCATGGTCACGTTGGCGGACCGGTCGAAGAGCAGCAGGTCGTCATGGCCGTCGCCGTCGAAGTCCATCTCGCTGGCATGCACGAAGTTGAGGCCGCCGGCCCACGGCATGCGCAGCGACGCCCCTTCCCGCTGCACCGGCACCGAGCCATCGAAGTACACGGCGGGCTGCGCAAGGGCCGCGCTGGACACCGCGCACGCGGCCAGCAACAAGAGCGAACGGTGGACGGGCATGGTGGGGAGGGCGGGCCATGTGAGGCCGGGCCGTCGTGACCAAATGTACGGGAGCCGCCGGTTCCGGGCATCCTCCACCGTTGGGCAACAACGCTATATTTGCCGCCTCTTTTAGAAACCCTCCCGGAAAATGCAGAACAGAGGCGCGCTGTGGATCTTCACCATCCTGTTGGCGCTGGCTTGCGCGTACCAGTTGTCCTTCTCCCTGTTCACCGGCCGGGTGGAGCGTGAAGTGGCCCAGGAAGCCGCCTTCCGGACCGACTCGCTGATGCAGGCCCGGGAGGCCGCCGGCGAGGTGCTGCCGGACCGCGACGACGTGTACATCGGCTATGAGAACGCCCTGTTCCGGGAGCGCAGCAACGATGTGATCTACCCCGTGCTGGGCTACACCTACGCCGAGTGCAAGGAGCGCCAGATCAACCTGGGCCTGGACCTCAAGGGCGGCATGGCCGTGACCCTCGAAGTGGACATCCCCGAGCTGGTGGAGAACCTCAGCGAGAACAGCGAGGACCCCGGCTTCCGCACCGCCATGGCCAGCGCCCGCGAGCGCGCGCGCACGGAATCCACCGAGTTCATCACCATCTTCGGTGAGGAGTACGCCAAGGTCCCCGAGGCCGAGCGCGCGCCCCTGTCCGCCATCTTCTACACGCCCGAGCGCAAGGAGATGTTCGACCGCGAGGGCAACGACGCCTCCTACCTGGCCGCCCTGCGCAAGGAGGCCGCCACCGCCGTGGAGAACACCGAGCGCATCATGCGCACCCGGATCGACAAGTTCGGCGTGGCCCAGCCCAGCATCCAGAAGCAATCCTTCAGCGGCCGCATCCAGATCGAACTGCCCGGGGTGAAGGACAAGGAGCGCGTGCGCAAGGTGCTCCAGAGCACGGCCAACCTGGAGTTCTGGGAGACCTTCGAGAACGAGGAGGTCTACCCCGTGCTGGAGCGGATCAACGAACACATGGCCGCCACCGAGGCCGCCAAGGGCCCGGCGGCCGACACCGCCACCACCGCGGCCACCGTCGATGCCGACGGCCTGCCGACGGACACCCTCCCCACGGCCGACACCCTCCCGGCCGCCGATGGCCCGGACACCCTGGCCGCCGCCGCCGACGGCCCCACCGGCCCGGACGACTATGCGCGCGCCAACCCGTTCTTCAATGTGCTCACCCCGGCGGTGTTCCAGACCCAGAGCGGCGGCTTCAACCTGATGCGCGGCTCGGTGGTGGGCAGCGCCCGGCTGAGCGATACCGCCGCGGTGAACCGGATCCTGGACGACCCCGCCGTGCGCAAGCTGCTGCCCAACGACATGAGGCTCGCCTGGGCCGCCAAGGGCCAGCCCGTGGAGATGCAGAGCGGCGACCGCACCGAACTGCTCAGCCTGCACGCCCTGCGCATACCCCGCGGCGGCAAACCCAAGCTGGACGGATCCTCGATCATCAACGCCGCGCAGGACTTCGACATGAAGGGCTCCGTGGAGGTGACCATGCAGATGAACCCCGAGGGCGCCCAGACCTGGAAGGTGATGACCGGCGACAACGTGGGCAAGGCGGTGGCCATCGTGCTGGACGGCCTGGTGTACAGCGCCCCGGTGGTACAGAGCGAGATCGCCGGCGGCCGCTCCAGCATCAGCATGGGCAGCGGCGACCTCAACACCCAGATCAAGGAGGCCGATGACCTGGCCAACATCCTCAAGGCCGGCGCCCTGCCCGCCCCCGCCCGCATCATCGAGGAGACCGTGGTGGGCCCCTCGTTGGGCGAGGAGAACGTGACCAAGGGCCTGATCTCCTGCGTGATCGCCCTGATCGGCGTGCTGCTGGTGATGTGGCTCTACTACGCCCGCGCCGGCCTGATCGCCGACGTGGCCCTGCTGATCAACGTCTTCTTCCTGCTGGGCACCATGGCCTCGCTGCAGGCCACCCTCACCCTCAGCGGCATCGCCGGCATCGTGCTCACCATCGGCATGGCGGTGGACGCCAACGTGCTGATCAACGAGCGCGTGCGCGACGAGCTCAAGGCCGGCCGCGCCCTGCGCCCCGCCCTGGAGACCGCCTTCAGCAACCAGGGCGCGCTCTCGGCCATCATCGACTCCAACATCACCTCGTTGGTCACCGCCGCCATCCTCTACTACTTCGGCACCGGCCCCATCCGCGGCTTCGCCACCACCATGGGCCTGGGCCTGCTCACATCGCTCTTCACGGCCATCTTCATCGCCCGCCTGCTGATGCTGCGGCGCGTGGAAAGCGGCAAGCCCCTCACCTTCTGGCGCGGCTGGTCGGAGAACCTGCTGGCCAACGCCAACTATGACTTCATGGGCCGCCGCAAGCTGTTCTACGGCATCTCGCTGGCCCTGCTGGCCATCAGCATCGGCTCCATGGCCACCCGCGGGTTCAACCTGGGCGTGGACTTCTCCGGCGGCCGCACCTACGTGGTGCAGTTCGGCGGCAGCGTGGAACCCGAGGAGGTGCGCAACGTGCTGGAACCCATGATGGTGAACGAGGAGGGCCGCCAGTACACCCTGCAGGCCAAGACCTACGGCAGCAACCAGCAGTTGAAGATCACCACCAACTACCTGATCGACGAGCCCGGCCGCGAGGTGGACGACCGCGTGGAGAGCCGCCTGCGCGAGGGCCTGGGCACGGTGAGCACGGACTACGAGATCATGGAGACGCGCAAGGTGGACCCCACGATCTCCGACGACATCAAGACCAAGGCCGTCACCGCGGTGGTGCTCGCCCTGATCTTCATGTTCATCTACATCGCCATCCGGTTCAACAACTGGAGCTACGGCCTCAGCGCGTTGATCTCCCTGGCCCACGACGCCATCATCATCCTGGGCCTCTACTCCCTGCTGTGGGGCTTCCTGCCCATCTCGCTGGAAGTGGACGAGGCCTTCATCGGCATGATCCTCACCGTGATCGGCTTCTCCATCAACGATACCGTGGTGGTGTTCGACCGGATCCGTGAATACCTGCGCGACCACAAGCGCGAGGACACGGTGACGGTCTTCAACAAGGCCTTGAACAGCACCCTGCGCCGCACCTTGAACACCGGGGCATGCACCCTGCTGGTGCTGGTGGTGATCTACCTCTTCGGCGGGGTGGCCATCAAGGGCTTCGTCTTCGGGATGTTCTTCGGCGTGATCGTGGGCACCTACTCCTCCATCTTCGTGGGTTCCAGCCTGGCGGTGGACATCATCGAACGCGCCCAGCGCCGCAAGGCCGCCGCCACCCCCGCGAAAGTGGCCCACGCCTGATCTTCCGCACACGCCATGGAACGCCCCGGGACACCACGTCCCGGGGCGTTCGCATGACGGCCCGATCAGCGCGCCCGTCGACCGGGAGCCGCCGGTGCCGCTGCGTCCGCCGCCGTACCTTCGCGATCCGAAAAAACAGGCCCCGGCCCGTAGCAGCGCACATGGAGATCCCCAAACGATTCGAGCCGCAAAAGGCGGAAGACAAGTGGTACGCGCACTGGATGGACAAGGGCTATTTCCGCAGCGTGCCCGATGAGCCGTCCCGCCCGGGAGGCAGGCGCGAGC
>JAVFAQ010000084.1:0-10501 GCA_034002325.1 Flavobacteriales bacterium
CCCGGCCGGCATGAGCTAGTATTGCGTGGGCATGCTGCTGATGCAACGGCCGGTGAAGCACAACGCGTTCAAACCCGTGCTGCGGATGTTGGACCGCATCCGCCTGGCGGCCTGATCGATAGACCCAAGGAAAAATGAAGGTGTTCGGTATGCCCGTCTTCCACGATGACATGTGGGAGCTGCTCTTCAAGTTCAGCATCGACCTGGTGGTGCTCTTCGTGCTGATCCGGCTCATCTACTATCCCATCCACCGGAAGAAGGACTACCTCTTCACCTACTTCGTCTTCAACATCCTCATCTTCTTCCTGTGCGTGCTGCTCAACAGCGTGAAGCTCAGCATCGGGTTCGCCTTCGGCCTGTTCGCCATTTTCGGCGTGCTGCGCTACCGCACCGAGCAGATCAGCATCAAGGACATGACCTACCTGTTCGCCGTGATCACCATCGCGGTGATCAACTCCTTGGCGAGCAAGAAGATCAGCATCGCCGAGCTGATCTTCACCGATGTCATGATCCTGGTGGTGACCTTCACCCTGGAGCACCTGTGGCTCACGCGCCACGAGGCCATGCGCGAGATGATCTACGACCGCCCCGAGCTCATCAAGCCGGAGAACCGCACCGCCCTGTTCGACGACCTGCGGCAGCGCATGGGGGTGAACGTCTCGCGTGTGGAGGTGGGCCGGGTGGACCTGCTGCGCGACACGGTGCGCATGCGGGTGTTCTTCTACGAGGATGAACAGGGGCACCCCAGCTTCGTGGAGGGCCCGCGCGACGACGGCGACGATTAGCGGGCCGGGGCCGGGCGGCCCCTGCCTACCGGCAGCTACGGTGTGTACACATCTCGGACGGTACATGTGCCGATGCCGGGCTGAAGGCCCGACACATACCAGCCCATGGCATCGCCATGGGGCTTGGAGGCGCCCGTATCGGATCAGGGCTGAAGGCCCGGTACAACCGGCGATCGGTCGCGTAGGCCGATATGCGTCCAATTTGTGTCGGGCCTTCAGCCCTGCACGAACGCACGGCATTTCCGAACCCATGGCGATGCCATGGGCTGGTATGCCACGGGCCGTTGGCCCTATGAAAGATGTGTACACACGGTAGCTGCCTGCAGGCAGGCAGGCGCTCAGGACGGGCGATGCACCAAGGCCACGGCATGGGCGCCCACGCCCTCTTCGCGGCCCACGAAGCCCATGCGCTCATTGGTGGTGGCCTTGACGCTCACGGCATCCACGTCCACCGCCAGCAGCCCGGCGATCACCTGCCGCATGGACGGGGCGTGGGGCAGCACCTTGGGCCGTTCCATCACCAGGGTGCAGTCCACGTTGCCCACTTGCCAGCCGGCCTCATGCAGCAATGCCACCACGGCGGCCAACAACTTCTTGCTGTCGGCGTCCTTCCATCGCGGGTCGGTGTCGGGGAAGTGGGTGCCGATGTCGCCCATGGCCACCGCGCCCAGCAGCGCGTCGCTGATGGCGTGCAGCAGCACGTCGGCGTCCGAATGGCCCATCAGGCCCTGGTCATGCGGTATGCGCACCCCGCCGACCCACAGTGCCCGGCCCGGCGCGAAGCGATGCACGTCGTAGCCGAAGCCCACGCGGAAGGTCCTCATTCCACGCCGTCCTTCTTCCGGGCCGAGCCCTCGTTGAAGCGGAAGCCCAGCGAGAAACGCAGGGTGTTGGCCAGGGGGCTGCGCTGCATGTTGGCGATCAGGTAGCTCAGGTCCAGCGAGAACATGCTGTACCGCACGCCCGCCCCGATGGTGAAGTACTTGCGGTTGCCCTTGGTGTAGTGCTCCCAGAAGTAGCCCCCGCGGAAGGCGAACTGGTCCGCGTACCAATACTCGAAGCCCCCGGCCAGGTTGATCTCCCGCAACTCCTCGCGGAAGCGGCTGCCGGGCTCGATCACCACATTGCCGTTGTCGTCGTAGCTCACGTTGCCCGGGGCATCGGTGAAGGACCCGAAGATGCCGGTGGCGACGCCCACTTGGGGGTCCACACCGCTGGCCACGGCCGGCCGGTCGGTGACCGGGTCGATCACCACGGCGTTGTTCTCGTCGAGCAGGTACACCGGCGGGGTGGGCACCAGCAACTTGTTCGCGTCGAAGGCGAAGGTGATGCTGTTGTACTGGTCGAACTCCATCTTGAAGGAGGGACCGATGCGCAGGTTGATGGGGATGAAGTCGTTGGTGGCCGTCTCGGTATAGGACATCTTCGCCCCGATGTTGGAGATGTTGATCCCCAGGGCCAGGGTGGCGTCGCGGTCGCCCACCAGCATCTCATCGTTCATGTAGTAGGCCGATACGTCGGCGGCCACGCTCTGGCCGGCCTTGGAATTGGCGCCCTGCACGCTGATGCCGCCGGTGAGGTTGCTGTTGATGTAGCGGATGGCCACGCCGCCGGACATGCGGTCGCTGAACTGCTGGGCGAAGGCCACGTCCACGGCGAACTCCGCGGGTTTGAAGTCGCGGATGGCGTTGCCGTTGATGTCGGTGAACAGGATGCTGCCCAGGTTGAAGTAGCGCAGGGACCCGCCCACGGTGCTGCGCTTGTTGGCCAGGCGCTTGTAGCCGGCCAGGTAGGCCAGGCTCATGTCGGGCACCAGGTTGCGCAGCCAGGGGCTGTAGCTCATGATGAACTCGCCGTCGTTCTCGGCGAAGGCCAGCTTCGAGGGGTTCCAGTGGATGGCGCTGGCGTCCGGGGAAAGGGCCACCCCGGCATCGCCCATGCCGCCGGAGCGGGCATCGGGGCTGATGTTCAGGAAGGGCACCGCGGTGGTGATGGTGTTGAGCTGGTCGCCGCACTGCTGGCCGGCGGATTGGAATTGCGGGTCGCAGGGCTGGGCGAGTACGGCCATGGGGGCCAGCCAGGCCAGGCACAGGGCGGGCAGGAACGGTGATGGACGGGGCCGCATGCGGGAAAAGGGCTGGTCGTGAGCGGAAAAAGGACGGCAAATATACGTGGAAGCCGCGTGGTTATTGTGCCCGATCACCGCAGGATCACGAGCTTCTCGAACTTCTCGGCGCGCTCGCCCTCGGGGGTGTTGACGCCCACGCGGTAGACGTACACGCCGCGGCCCAGCTTGTCGCCGAAGTCGTCCTTGCCGTCCCAGGGCAGCCCTTCGATGCGGTAGCCGTTGCAGGCCATCTGGCGGCTGATGGTCTTCACCAGGCGGCCGGCCACGGTGAACACCTGCACCTGCACATCGAGGGTGGTGCAGGGCCGGTTGTGCTCGAAGAAGAACTCGGTGTAGGTGGTGAAGGGGTTGGGGTAGTTCAGCACATGGGCCAGGGCCAGCTCGGCCGATGAGGCCACGATGAACTCCGTGGTGGCCTCCGAGCTGTTGTTGTGTACGTCCCAGGCCTTGAGGCTCAGCTTGTGCGGCCCCTCGGCCAGCTGGTGGAAGCGGTAGCGCACCTGCCCGCTCTTGTAGGTGTCCAGGTCGGCCTCGTACAGGTCGTTGAGCACGATCGCCTGGTCGGTGTTGTCGTCCAGCACGGCCAGCAGGTCGTGCCCGATGGTGTTGCCCGCGGTGTTGATGCCGTTGGGGTCGCTGAGCCGGGCGAAGAGCAGCGGGCTCTCGTCGGTGATGCCCCCGCGCACGAAGCTGTCGTCGTTCATGAAGAGCTCCACCTGCGGCCCTTGCTCGTCCACCGGCACATCGGTGGCGGTGCCGCCCACGATGGGGTCGTTGGCGTACCCGGCGGCATTCGTGTCGAAGCTCTCGGCATAGCAGCTGATGCGGCCGGTGCCGAAGGAGTAGTTGATGTCCTTGGGCACCACGAAGGTGAACTCGAACACGCCGTTGGCCACGGTGGCCTTGCCGCGGTACAGCACGTTCTTGCGGTCCAGGAAATCGAACGGGTTGCTGTTGGCGTCCGCGTCGTTCATCAGCGATGATTGCAGCAGGGCCTTGTCGAACACGGTGGGCACCACCTGGCCGTTGAAGGAGGTGAGCGGCTGGCCCGAGCCGTCGTGGACGAAGCCGGCGATGCGCACGGTGGCCAGGGCCTTCAGGGTGTCCAGGGGGGCGCCCAGGGTGTCGGTCACGGCGCTGATCGCCACTTGGAGCGCGGGCCGGGCCAGGCGCTGGCTGGGGTCGCCCAGGAGCACGAAGTTGCGGTGGTTGTACCCGGTGGTGGTGGAGGCCACCTTGGTCTTGCGGAAGATGTCGCCCAGGGTCTGCGGCGAGCCGTCCGCGTTGAAGGGTTCCAGCACGTGGTCGTAGAACCGCCGTCCGATGGTGAAGTTGCCGGTGGAGAAGGCGATGCGCGAAGTGGTCATCAGGGCGATGCCCCCGCCGTTGGGGTTGAACAGCACCAGCTCACCGGCGCTCAACCGGGCGGGGTCGTCCCAACGGGAGAACTCGCAGGTGGCGGTCATGAACAGGGGCAGGCGGTCGCGGTTGCTCCAGTTCATGATCGTGTTCACGTCCAGGAAGCGCTCATGGCCCCAGCCCACTTCGCCGCCATGGCCGATGTAGTTCACGATCAGGGCGCCTTTCTGCACGGCCTCGCGGATGGCCGCCGCGCCCTGCGGGTAGCGTTGCCCGCCGGGGGTGGACACCTGCTGGAAGGCGTCCATGTACAGCTTCTCCACATTGAACTCGGGGTGCTCCTCGTTCACCCGCTCGGCCAGGTGGTCGCTTTGGTCCATGTGGGTGATGTCGTCCATCGTGTCGCCGTCGCGGTCGTCGCTGACGAAGACCAGCTTGGTGCGCCAGTCGGGCAGGCCGCCGTCGCCGGTGTTGCTGCAGGCGTCGCCGGAGGCCCCCAGCATCAGCAGGCGGTCGTGGTCCAGGATCTTGTTCACCACCTGGGTGGCCTGTTGCAGGGAATGCACCGCCAGGCGCCCCACGCCCAGGTCCAGCAGGTCGATGTTGGCCTCGCCCTCGTCCGGGTCGAGCAGCCCGAAGTAATCGTCCGAGGCGAAGCTCCAGGGGGGGTAGAGCGATTCGGCCGTCTGGTAGGTGGGGATGAAGTTGTGGTTGGACGGTGCGGCGGACAGGTTTCGGTACGAGCCGTCGCCGAACAGCAGCAGGTATTTGGGGATCAGCAGGGTGTCGGCGCCGGCGCGGTCGTAGAGCATCTTCATGTAGCGCTTGATGGCCGTGGCATCGCGGGCGCCGGAGCTGAACCCGTTGTACACCTGCTGCGGGGTCACCATGCGCTCGGTGTACCCGTCGTCGGTGCGGCGTTGGGCCAGGCGCTCGGCCTGGGCCATGAACACGGGCGGGCAGACGATCACCAGGTCGGCGGGCAGGGGCGTGGCGTGCAGGTCCTGGTTGGGCACCGGCCCGATGGCCACCGGCGTCAGGTAGCCGCTGTTGCGGAAGGCGATGAGCTCGCGCAGGCTGTCGGTGTGCAGGCGGAAGACCAGGGCCGGGCCTTCATCGGCCCATTCCACCCGGCGGGCGTTCACCGGGTCGGTGACGTCCCAGATGCCATGCACGGGGCCGGCGGGGTCCAGGTGGAACGCGCTGATGTGCCCCGGCCCCACCGAGGCGCGGTCGCGGAAGGCGAATTGCTGGCCGGTCATGCGCAGCTCCCGGCGGCAGTTCAGGACCAGTCGGTCCATCCACCCCACGGAGGTGATCGGGTCATGCTTGTTGAAGGTGACCGTGACGGGCACGGACGAGCCGCTGGCCTGGAAGGGGATGACCTGGGTGGAGACGTTGGCGATGCGGGCCGAGCTGTTGATCACCACCCCGGGCACCGGGAAGGTATGGGCGATGGCGCTGCCGGAGGTCACTTGGAAGGTACTGGAATTGGACGAGCCGATCGTGCGGGCGGCCACCGAGACCACCAGGCTCGCCGGTTCGTCGGGCAGCAGGAAGGGGGTGCTGAAGTTCCAGGAGTGCGTCAGTTCGGCATCGAAGAGCTCGCCCAGCAGGTTGCGCCCGGACATCATCGGGCTGTACAGGTCGCGCTCGCGGAACTGCCGGTCGTCGAAGGCGGTCACCGTGTGGGTGGCGTCGTCCAGGGCCGGTGCGGCCGGCAGGATGCGCTTGGGGGGATCGGTGCCGATGCCCACGAAGTAGCTGGCCGAGTCGCAATACACGTTCTTCACATGCACGAAGCGGTCGTTCTCGATGGTCCATCGTTGCGGGCCCGAGGCATAGAAGAGGATGCGGTCGCCCGGGCCGAACTGCCCGTCGCCCCCGTCGTCCACTTCGATCGCGTTGAGCATCAGGTCCGTGGGGGGCAGCTCGGCGTTCTTGAAGGGCAGCAGGCCGTGGTGGTTGCCGTAGATGTTGATCTGGTCCGACGCCAGGCCGGCGGTCTCCACGCCCAGTTCCTGCAGGAAGTCGTAGGTGAGCTGGTACACGCCGTCGTCATGCACGGTGAAGCGGTACCACTGGCCCTGGGCCAGCTTGGAGCTTTCGGGGTAGGCCGGCCCGCCGCCGCCCTTGGGGGTGCCGCGCTGCTCCACCAGGTCCAGGCGGAATGACACGAGCTTCTCCAGGCGGCCGGTGGCGGGGTGGCGGCGAAAGGGCACCACGCGCACCATGGCATGGGGCCGCTTGCGATGGTGGGCCAGGTGGGCGCTCACCTCGGGCGCCGTGGCGGACCACTCCTCCAGCACGGGCCAGCGGTCGATCTCGGCCCGGGTCACGGGGGCGTACACTTCCTGGCCCAGGTGGGCGGAGACGCCCGTGACGGACATGGCCATGGCGATGAACTCCTGGTGGAAGGGGAGTTCACCGCGGTCCATGTCGATGAAGGCCCCGGTGAAGGGCAGGCCTGCTTGTCCGGAAGGCAGGCCTACCTGTCCGGCAGGCAGGGGGGAGCTCAGGGGCAGGCCCCGTGCGGCGCGGCCGGCCGTGGTGTCCCGGGGCTGCTCGTGGTCCGATGGGCCGGTGCCCCAATCCAGGCGGACATCCTTGTGGGCCTGCCCGTGCAACAGGGGGGAGGCCAGTATGACGGACAGCAGGAACGCATGGCGGAACGGCGGCATGGACAGGGGCGGGCGGTTAGGAACAGGGCGGCCGAAAAATACTACCTTCGGCCCTCGCGATATGGCAACTCACCCCGCAACGGCATGCACCGGAGGATTATTGCACGCCGGCATGGAACTGTAATGCAGGGCGATCCGTATACTTGGCGCCGGCTCAGAAGCCTAGATCGATCGGGAGCATGATGGAATGGACCATTCGGCGTGCGGCCTTCGGGCTGGCATTGGGCTTGTTCGCAGGGCTCGAGGTGACCGCGCAAGACCCGCAGTTCACCCAGTTCTATGCCAACCCCCTGTACCTCAATCCGGCTTTCGCCGGCACCGCCCGCTGCCCGCGCGTGGTGCTCAACTACCGCAACCAATGGCCCGCCCTCACCGGCACCTTCGTCACCTCCAGTGCCAGCTATGACCAGCACGTGGACGGCATGATGGGCGGCCTGGGCCTGCTGGTGACCCATGACCAGGCCGGCAAGGGCACCCTGAACACCACCACGGTGAGCGGCATCTATTCCTATCAGCAGGCCATCTCGCGCAAGTTCTCCCTGAAGGTGGGCTTCCAAGCCACGTACTTCCAGAAGTCGTTGGACTGGAGCAAGCTCACCTTCGGCGACCAGATCGACCCGCGGCGGGGCTTCATCTACAACACCAACGATGTGCCGCGCGGGGGCAGCGTGGGCAACGCCGACTTCAGCGCGGGCGTGCTGGGGTACAGCGACGTGTTCTTCGTGGGCTTCGCCGCCCACCACCTGACCCAGCCCAACGAATCGCTCATCGTGGGCACCAGCAAGCTGCCCATGAAGCTCACCGGCCATGCCGGGGCCGCCATACCCATCGGCACCCGCGGCAAGTACGGCGATGCCCGCACCAAGATCTCGCCCAACGTACTATACCAGCAGCAGGCCGCGTTCCGTCAATTGAACCTGGGCCTCTACGTGGACCACGGGCCGATCACCGCCGGGGTGTGGTACCGCACCCGCGACGCCTTCATCGTGCTGGTGGGCTTCCATACCGAGAAGTTCAAGTTCGGGTACAGCTATGACGTCACCACTTCGCGCCTCACCACCGCCACGGCCGGCTCCCACGAGGTGAGCATGCAGATCCTGTTCAACTGCAAACCGAAGACCCGCAGGTTCCGTGTGGTGGCCTGCCCCACCTTCTGACCGGCCCCCGAAGAACAACCAATCCATGAGGACCATGAGCCTTGCAAGGAACTTCGCCCTGATCGCCGCTGGCGCCATGCTCTTACCGGCATGCCAGTTCGAGAAGAGCGGCGCCACCGGTTGGAACTACAACGACTCCAAGAACGGCGGCTTCGAGAAGGCCGCCTTCGAAGAGCAGGAGAACGGCCCCGGCCTGGTGCTGATCGAGGGCGGCACGTTCACCATGGGGCGCGTCACCGACGACCTCACCCACGACTGGAACAACATCCCGCGCAACGTCACCGTCTCTTCCTTCTATATGGACGAGGTGGAGGTGACCAACTTCTACTGGCTGGAGTACCTCTACTGGCTGGAGCGCGTGTTCGCCGCAGATTACCCGGAGATCTACAAGAAGGCCCTGCCGGACACCCTGGTGTGGCGCAGCAAGCTCGCCTACAACGAACCCTACGTGGAGTACTACCTGCGCCACCCGGCCTACCGGGATTACCCCGTGGTGGGCATCAACTGGCTCCAGGCCAACGACTACTGCGCCTGGCGCACCGACCGCGTGAACGAGATCATCCTCATCCGCGAGGGGCTCTTCGAGCATTACCCCAACCAGATCAACGAGGACCACTTCACCACCGACGCCTACCTCGCCGGCCAGTACGAGAGCGGCAAGAAGGTGGACGGCGTGACGGACTTCAACCCCAACCGCGACACCCGGAACGTGCGCATGGAGGACGGCATCCTGCTGCCCCGGTACCGCCTGCCCACCGAGGCCGAATGGGAGTACGCCGCCTTCGGCATCATCGGCAACACCGTCGATGAGCGCGTGGTGGAGCGCCGCATCTACCCGTGGAACGGCCACTGGGTGCGCTACGACGACCGCAAGAAGGGCGGCGCCTTCTTCGGCGATTTCCGCGGCAACTTCATGCGCGGCAAGGGCGACTACATGGGCGTGGCCGGCAGCCTCAACGACAACGCCGACGTCACCGCCCCCGTGTTCTCATACTGGCCCAACGACTACGGCCTGTACAACATGGCCGGCAACGTGAGCGAGTGGGTCATGGACGTGTACCGCCCGCTGAGCCCCGAGGACAAGGACGACTTCCGCCCCTTCCGCGGCAACGTGTTCAAGACCAAGGTGCTCAACAGCGACGGCGTGGTGCAGGACAAGCACGACCTGGTGAACTACGACATCCAGGGCATCGAGTACTACATCAACTCCTTCCAGCAGGAGATGCAGGGCCGCGCCACCGAGGAGGAATCGGCCCTGATCGACGAGCTGGTCGAGTACGTGGCCCAGGCCGTGGAGTTCCAGAACACCCGCAAGCACGATGCGGCCATGCAGCGCATCCAGGACATGGTGGACAACATCAAGAGCAAGGACCTGGACATCGCGCCCAAGCTGCTCAGCGGCATCAGCGACTACCAGAGCGACCAGCCCGGCGAGGTGCGCTGGCGCAACGTCACCGTGGAGGAGAACATCGATCGCCGCAACTACCGCACGGCGGACAACATCAACTTCACCGACGGCGACATCGAGAGCAGCATCTACTACGAGCAGCCGGACTACGAGGGCAACCCCATGTACGATTGGGGCAAGACCTCGTTGATCAACGACCGCAGCCGCGTGTACAAGGGCGCCTCATGGGCGGACCGCATCTACTGGGCCAACCCGGCCACGCGGCGCTACCTGGACGAGCGCCAGAGCACCGCCACGATCGGTTTCCGCTGCGCCATGACCCGCGTGGGCAGCCCGCGCGGCATGAACGACGAGAAGCGCCGCCAGAAGCTCAAGCGCTGATCCGCACCGCCCGCTATCTTCGGACCCCCGGCACATCGCCGGGGGTCTTTTTTACATGATCGGCACCGCGGAACTGCACGCGCGCTTCCTGGCATGCACGGGCGTATGCACCGACACGCGCCGCATCGTGCCCGGCAGCCTGTTCATGGCCTTGAAGGGCCCGCGCTTCGATGCCAACGCCTTCGCCGCACAGGCCCTGGAGGCCGGCGCGCGCCTGGCCGTGGTGGACGACCCCGCCGTGGCCGTCACCGACCGCCATCTGCTGGTGCCCGATGTGCTCACCGCCCTGCAGGACCTGGCGCGCCACCACCGCCGCACCTTCCATGGGCCGGTGATCGCCATCACGGGCACCAACGGAAAGACCACCACCAAGGAGCTGATGGCCGCCGTGATGGGCGCGCAGGCCCCGGTGCTGGCCACTGCGGGCAACCTCAACAACGAGATCGGCGTGCCCCTCACCCTGCTGGGCCTCCACGCCGGGCACCGGTACGCGATCATCGAGATGGGCGCGGGCAAGCCGGGCGACATCGACGTGCTGTGCCGCATCGCCGAGCCGGACCACGGCCTGATCACCAATGTCGGGCGCGCCCATCTGCAGGGCT
>JAVFAQ010000085.1:0-10381 GCA_034002325.1 Flavobacteriales bacterium
TGGTGCTGGCCAGCGGCCTGGGCGACTGGGCCGGGCGCAGCATGACGCACTGGCTGGGCCTGCACAATTTCGAGTCGCCCCTGTTCGGGCCGTGGCAGATCGTCACCCACATGTTCATGCACGGCGGCCTGGGCCACCTGGCGCTGAACATGATCGGCCTGTTCATGCTGGGGCCGCCCCTGGAGTACCGGTGGGGCTCGAAGCGCTTCCTCACCTACTACATGATCACGGGCATCGGCGCGGGCCTGCTCTACGCCGGGGCGCAATGGTTCACCTTCCAGGAGCTGGCCGCCCAACTCAGCCCCGAGCAGGTGGAGGTGGTGCGCTCCCAGGGGCACGAGATCCTGCGCACCCACCGGTACACGGACCCGCTAATGGACCAGCTCAACGCCGTGCTGAACCGCCCCATGGTGGGCGCATCGGGGGCGCTCTACGGCGTGCTGATCGCCTTCGGCATGACCTTCCCCGACGTGGAGCTGATGGTGTTCCCCATCTTCATCCCCATCAAGGCCAAGTACTTCGTGTGGATCCTGGGCGGCATCTCGCTGATCATGATCTACGTCAACGCCGAGAACGACAACGTGGCGCACCTGGCGCACCTGGGCGGCATGCTCGTGGGCTGGGTGCTGCTGCGGTATTGGCGGAAGAAGGACGCGGACCGGCACTGGCATTGAGGGCGGCGTGGCGGCCGTGCCCCGTTCCCCGGGCGGTCGCGATCTTTGGGGCCGACCAAGGACGATGGGACTGCGTGATGACATCCAGGCACAGTGGCGCACCGGCGGCATGCTGGTGCGGCTGATCTTCATCAACATCGGCGTGTTCGTGGCCCTGCGGCTGCTGGGCCTGGTGTTCTTCCTCTTCGGCACCGGGGGGCCTGACGTGCTGCAATGGCTGATGAGCACCAGCCACCCCGGGCGGTTGGTGCAGCGGCCCTGGACGGTGGTGACGTACATGTTCACGCATTGGGACCTGTTCCACCTGCTGTTCAACATGCTGGTGCTGTACTACATCGGGCGCATCTTCCTGGACCTGCTGGGGCCGAAGCGCCTGCTGGGCAACTACCTGCTGGGCGGGTTCACGGGCCTGGCGCTGTACGTGCTGGCCTACAACCTGCTGCCGGCCTTCCAGCGCTTCGCCCAGGACAGCACCATCCTGGGGGCCTCGGCGGCGGTGATGGGCGTGTTCATCGGCATCGCGGCCTATCGCCCCGAGGTGCGGATCCACCTGTTGCTGTTCGGTGCCGTGCAGCTCAAGTGGCTGGCGCTGATCTACGTGGTGATCGACCTGGTGAGCATCCAGCACGGCGGCAACAGCGGCGGCCACATCGCCCACCTGGGCGGCGCGCTCTACGGCTACCTCGCCGCGCGCCAGCTGGCCCAGGGCAACGACTGGTCCATGCGCTTCGTGGAGTTCCTTGAGCGGGCCGGCCGGCTGTTCAAGGGCGACCGGCGGCCGCGCATGCGCGTGGCGAAGAAACCGGTGCGCAACGTGCATGAGCGCGATGCGGAGTTCAATGCGCGCAAGGCCGACATGCAGGCGCGGGTGGACGCGATCCTGGACAAGATCTCGCGCAGCGGGTACGAAAGCCTGAGCAAGGAGGAGAAGGACCTGCTGTTCAAGGCCAGCAAATAGGCGGCGATGGCCATGGCGGCTGCGGGCACCCCACCGAAGCAAGCGACCGAACGGAGAAGGCGGCGACCGGGCACCATCGCCCGGCTGGTGTGGTGGGCCAACATGGCGCTGGCGGTGCTGCTGCTGGCCACCTACCTGGCTCCGCGCACGCCGCCCGTGGTGTTCTGGCCGCTGGCCCTGCTGGCCTTCGCCTACCCGTACCAGCTGGTGCTGCATGCCGCGCTGATCGTCTTCTGGGCCATGGTGCGATGGCGGCGGGCATGGCTCTCGCTGGCCACGGTGCTCATCGGCTGGGGGCACGTGGGCGACCATTTCCAGCTCTTCGGGCGCGACGAGCCGCCGGCCACCGTGACCGGTACGCCGGTGAAGCTGTTGTCGTGGAACGTGCGGCTGTTCGACCTGTACAACTGGACGCACAACGAGGAGTCGCGCCAGGCGATCTTCCGGAAGCTGGAGGCCGAGAACGCGGGCATCCTCTGCCTGCAGGAGTTCCACGAGAACACCGCCGACCGGACGTTCCGCACCAAGAGCGCCCTGGTGGAGGACCTGGGGTACGCCCACCATCACGACCGGTACTCGCAGCACACCCGGGAGCGGCACCACTTCGGCATCGCCACCTTCAGCCGGCATCCCATCGTGGGCCGGGGCCACATCGAGCTGCCGGAGAACCCGGACAACCAGTGCATCTGGAGCGACATCGCGATCGGGCCCGACACGGTGCGGGTGTACAACGCCCACCTGGCGAGCTACCACTTCGGCGACGGGGACCGGGCGTTCATCGCGGGGCTGAGCACGGACATGGACCGGACGGTGCTGGAGCAGGGCGGGCGGCGCATCCTGAAGCTGCTGCGCAAGGCGTTGCGCTCGCGCAGCCGGGAGATCGGGTCCATCGTGCGCCATATCCGCGCGAGCCCGCACCCGGTGGTGTATTGCGGCGACCTGAACGACGTGCCCATGAGCTACAGCTACCGCCAGCTCCGGCTCCTGCTCCACGACGCCTTCCGGGGCAGTGGCAGCGGCACGGGCGGCACGTACATCGGCGAGCTGCCCCGCATGCGGATCGACCATGTCCTGCACGACGACCGCGTGACCTCCTGGGGCTTCGTGACCCACCCCGAGGAGGCGAGCGACCACCGGGCGGTGAGCTGTTGGATGGCCCTTCGGTGAACGCGCCGCGCACCCGGTCACTCCCCCCGGTACACCGGCTTCCGCTTCTCAAGGAACGCTTTCACGCCCTCGTTGTAGTCGTGACTACGGCCCGCCAGGGTCTGTAGCTCGTTCTCCACGTCCAGCTGGGCGTCGAGGGTGTTGTGCTCGCTGCGGTCCAGGGCCTGCTTGGTGAGGGCGATGGCCTTGGTGGGCATGGTGGCCAGCTGGCCGGCGAGGGCGTTGGCCTCGTTCAGTAGTTCGCTGTCGGGCACGGCCTTCCAGATCATGCCCTTGGCCTCGGCCTCTTTCGCGCTCACCTTGGGGGCCAGGATCATTTGCCCGAAGGCGTGTTGCCTGCCCACCAGGCGGGGCAGCGTGTACGTGCCGCCGCTGTCGGGGATCAGCCCGATGTGGATGAAGCTCTGGATGAAAGTGGCGCTCTCGGCGGCCAGGGTGAGGTCGCAGGCGTAGGCGATGTTGGCCCCGGCGCCGGCGGCCACCCCGTTCACCGCCGCCACCACGGGCTTGGGCAGATTGCGGATGCGCCGCACGATGGGGTTGTACTGCGTGGTGAGGATGTCCTCGATCTTGGTGCCGGGTGCAATGGCCTCGGCCAGGTCCTGCCCCGCGCAGAAGGCACGGCCTTCACCGGTGATGAGCACCGCACGCACGGCGGGATCGTCCTTCGCCTTGTCCAGTGCATCGATCACCTCCAAGGCCATTTCCCGGTCGAAGCTGTTGAGCTTGTCGGGACGGTCCAACTTGATCGTGGCGACGCCATCGGCCACGCTGTGGATGATCTTCTTGTAGGCCATGGGGCGAAGGTAGGCGGGGCCGTTGTCAGTTGTGGGTTGTCTGTTGTCAGTCTGCCTGCCGACCAACACGACCGACAACGAACAACTGACAACCCACAACTGACAACTCCTTCCCTCTCCACCCCGATGCCGCCCCCCGCATCCCTTCCTTCGCCCTTACCATGAGCCCCACGATCCTCCTCACCATCGTCTTCGGCTACTTCGTGTTGTTGCTGGGCATCGCCTGGTGGACCAGCCGCGGCGCCGGCGAGCACGCCTTCTACAGCGGCGAGCGCAAGAGCCTGTGGTACGTGGTGGCCTTCGGCATGATCGGCACCAGCCTCAGCGGCGTCACCTTCATCAGCGTGCCGGGCTATGTGGAGGCCAAGGCGTGGAGCTACTTCCAGCTCGTGGTGGGCTTCGCCATCGGCTATTGGATCGTGGCGGGCGTACTGCTGCCGCTCTACTACCGCATGGGCCTCACCAGCATCTACGGCTACCTGCGCGAGCGCTTCGGCATGACCAGCTACCGCACCGGCGCGTCGTTCTTCATCCTCTCGCGCCTGGCCGGGGCCACCATCCGCATCTTCGTGGTGCTGCACGTGCTGCAGATCTTCGTGCTCGATGCCATGGGCGTGCCCTTCGAGGTCACCGCCGGCGTGGTGATGCTCATGATCGTGCTCTACACGCTCAAAGGCGGCGTGAAGACCATCGTGTGGACGGACACCCTGCAGACCCTCTTCATGCTCGGTGCGCTCGTGGGCACTATCATCTACATCATCAACACGCCCGCCATGGCCGACTGGCGCCCCATGCTGGCCGAGAGCGGCATGGCCCGCATCCTCGATCTCGATTGGCGCAGCGACAGCTTCCTGCTGAAACAGGTCCTCGCGGGCATGTTCATCACCATCGCCATGACGGGCCTCGATCAGGAGATGATGCAGAAGAACCTGAGCGTGGCCACCGTGGAAGGCAGCAAGAAGAACATGCGCGTGTTCAGCGTGATCCTGCTCGGCGTCAACCTGCTCTTCCTGCTGCTGGGTGCGCTGCTCTTCCTCTACGCCGGGCAAATGGGCATCGGCCTGCCCGAGCGTTCCGATGATGTGTTCCCCACGCTCGCGCTGCAACACTTCCCCGTGTGGCTGGGCCTGTTCTTCATCATCGGCCTCATCAGCGCGCTCTTCCCCAGTGCCGATGGCGCGCTCACGGCCCTTACCGCCAGCACCTGCATCGACCTGATCGGCATCCGCGACCGGGGCTGGGACGAGGCCAGGCAGAAGCGCATCCGCCAGCGCGTACACCTCGGCATGGCCGTGCTGTTCATGGCCTTCATCCTCTACTTCCACTGGCTGGCCACGCCCACGGTGATCAAGACGCTGTTCGATATCGCCGGCTTCACCTACGGACCGCTGCTGGGTCTCTTCGCCTACGGCATCTTCTTCAAAGGGAAGCCGCAGGAACGCTGGGTGCCGTGGGTGTGCATCGCCGCACCGATCATCACCTGGTTCATCCGCGCCAATTCAGAGACCCTGCTCTTCGGTTACAAGATGGGCTTCGAGGTGCTGCTGGTGGTGGCGGGGCTTACGATGGTGGGACTGAAGGTGGTGGGGAGGAGAGGCTAACGGATGAGGGTTGAAGCAGTGCGCTTTGCGCGGGGACCTTGGGTGCGTTGGGGCGCATTGCTGCAACCCGATGTTAGGGGTCGGCGGCGTCTTCCGTATTCGTCCCGTCCATTGCTGCAAGGTAGTGGCTTGCTGTCAGTGGACAAGCGGGACTCAGAACCCGGCCCGGCTGTTCATGGCTCTCGCCCCGGTTAGGCGCAGTGAGGACCATTGCGCGATCGGCTTCCCGTGTCGTTCGGCTTCTTGGGACTACCTTCGGCGCGAATGAGTCACCACGCTAATATGACGAACGATGTGGTATCCGCCGAGGACAGTATCCGGGCCATTGTCCGAAGCCATGTCGAGAGCTATGCGACCGGGTTCAGCGACAGGCATCTGAGGGAGGTTGATGACCCGGAAGGTGTTCTAAACATGAAGATCCACAACGTGTTCGTGTCAGCCCTTGGCCCTGAAGTGCAGTATTACTCAGCATTGGCCCGTTCGCTGGACAGTTCCTTGGGAAATCTGCTTGAGGCCATGGCCATCAACATCGGATCCCTCTTCTACGACATCACGCGGCACGTGGAAGGCGGGATCAGCAAGGCACAGGTGAACCACATTTCCGACATCCTTGAATCGTACACGAGGAACGCGAAGAAGCCCGAGGTGTCCGACTATGCCAATTCGCTCCGCACGAAACCAGCGAAACAGGAGATCATCCACAAGCGCAAGGCGACCGACTACTACCTGCACGACAAGGAGAAGGACACCCACCATCTGATCGAATTGAAGATCGGAGGCGATCTGGACAACAAGAAGGCACGCTCCGAGAAGGAGGCCATCTTGGAGCAATATGCCATCCTTTCCAACTCGCTGCCCAAGAAAGCGAGGATCACGGTGCATTTCGCCACTGCGTACCATCCAGAAAAGAATGAGCAGAAAATTCCGGCAAGCATTCTTCAATTCTACTCGAAAGACGAGCTTTTGATTGGAGAAGAGTTCTGGAACTTCGTGTGCAAGAGACCGAATGGGCATGAGATTGTTGCTGATGAGTATGGCAAGAGTATCGCCCGCTTACGAGCTTTCATCTATGTTGAGTCCATGTGTCATTCATGAGAGAAGGTCCATTGTGACGAGTCATGACGAAAGTTGAGGCAATACGCCATGTTCTTGAGGACAACAATGGAGTTGCCACATGGGAACTCATATACAACCAAATTCTTCGATACTATCCGGAAGCAAGGCGTTCTCAAGAATGGAAGGCCGGAATAAGAGGAGTTCTATATCGAGAGATAAAGCATGAGCGATCTTTCAAGATGATGGATACTGGCATCATAAGCCTCATTGATTACGATGAGAGCAACCAAGTGTTGAAGGAGGATCAGCAGATCAAGGCTACGACAAAGGACATTCTTATGGGAGTACGTGTTGGTCAGGAGCGGTTCAGAAAGAGAATATTGCGCACATTGAAATCATGTCCGATAACAGGTATCGATGATGCCCGCCTGCTCAATGCCAGTCACATCAAGCCATGGGCGGTATGTGATGACAACGAGCGCATGAACATTCATAACGGGTTCGTTTTTAGCCTTATAATCGACCGGCTCTTTGATAGGGGTCTACTTACCTTCGATGAAGGGAAAAATTTGATCCTATCGACCTCGCTTTCAAATAAAAATATTGAACGAGCGGGTCTGAACAGGCATCATATATACAAGAAACTTCCAATCGAAGGCCGTGAACCTTTCCTGCAATTCCATCGGGACAATGTCTTTATCGGATAGTATTCCTTTGGATGATACTTGGGACTGGCGCAAGGACTTCAACAACGACTTGGCCGAATGGGACCAGTTGGACTTCGAACCGGCGTACTGGCTCCCGGAGTTCCAGCGGGTCTTGAAGCCCACGGGCAACGTCTTCGCGTTCACCTCCTACAATCTCCTCGGGAAGTGGCACGAGGCGTTCGACCCCGTGTTCGACACCTTCCAGTTCATGGTATGGCACAAGACCAATCCTGCGCCCAAGCTCAGGAAGGCTGGTTTCCTCAATAGCTGCGAGCTGATCGTGTGCTGCTGGAACAAGGGACACACATGGAACTTCGGCAAGCAGAGCGAGATGCACAATTTCATTGAGACACCGATCTGCATGGGGCTGGAAAGGATCAAGGATCCTGTGCACCCGACCCAGAAGCCGTTGAAGGTATTGCGCCGTCTGTTGGAGATCGCCACTGTGCCCGGTCAGCGAGTGCTGGACCCGTTCATGGGTGTTGGATCGACGGGGGTGGCAGCCCTTGCCATGGGGCGCGAGTTCGTGGGCATCGAACTTGAGCAGAACTACTTCGATGCAGCCAAGAAGCGGATAGAGACCAGTATCAGACAGCAGGAACTGTTTGCAGCCGAAATGCCCACAGAAGTCGAGGCCGAGTGACTCGGACCCACCATGGATTCCACCTCGTTCACTCTTTGGTCGGTCAGTCCTTCCCGGCGGAGCCGGTCCTGTCTTCAGTCCACCGAAGTTCTCGGGCGGCATTGGCTGCCGCCCTTTTCTGGATTCTCAGCCGGGCCGGGTTCTGTTGTAATCCGTCCTGCGCGGGGGCTTTGTGTTGGGCGTATTTTTCGCCGCTGACCCCTAACTACTGGCTTGCACCACCAGTTGTTGTTATTATTTCTGGCCTTATTCACCGTGGAGGGTTGGTGTTATCGTGTTATCGGGCAGGGTAAAGCCCAGGTGGCCATCAGGGGTCGTGGTGGGTCAGGTGTCAAGGCTTCCACAAGATGCACAGCCCTGCGGTAGGGAATGGCCCGCATCGCGACGAATATAGTGCGGGAGGGGGGCTTCGGATACAGCACGCGCTTCCAGATGCTGCTGGTGGTGGCGGGGCTGACGATGGTGGGGTTGAAGGTGGTGGGACGGCGGGCGATGGTGCAGTAAGTGTCCTTTCGTGCGCTCCCTTCACGGACTTCACGCGGACCTTGTGGATCATGGTCACGATGGCGGGTGTTCGTGCACTTCGCCTTTCCCTTGGGTCAAGGGCGTGCCCCCTCGCTCCGCACCATCCCACGCGCGGGGTCGGGTCGTCCGCTATGGCTGCTTCGCCTCGGCGGGTGCGGCTGCGGCTGTGGGGTCTGCTCGTTCCTCGCAGCCTCCTCGCTCTTGCCGCACCAGCGCCTCGTCTTCCGCAGGCCGCCGCTGCCGCCCCGCACGCAAGTCCTCGTTATGCAGAGTGTTCCACATCCAAGGATACATCACCTCAGATGCAGGAGGCATCGATGGCAGTGCCCGGGAAGCCATCCAATGTGATTTGGAAAGGCAGGGAGAGGCCCCGATCGACTTGACCAGGGCGGAGTTCATTACTCCTTGACCCATCTGGCCGTGTGCAGCACATAGCCCAAGCGGTCGTGAAGGCGCACGAAGTATAGCCCCACAGCAAGTTGGCCGGTGTCCACCACCGCTCCCAGCCCATTGACAGGGAGGGAGGCGCACACTTGGCCATGAGCGTTCAGCAGGGTCAGTACCGCATTCGCCACGGGCTCTTTGAGCATCACTTGGAAGCCTGCGCTCCCCGGATTGGGATAGAGCCGCATGTGAGACCGGTCCACTTCCGGAACACCCACCAACTCATCAGGGCCGAATTTCCGCACCCAGGCACGCGGATGTGAGCCAGGCAGGGTACTGCATACCGACCCGTACAGGAAGACCCCTCCGTCCGCCGCGCCCTTTACACCGTAAAGGAAGTAGTAGGTGTCATCAACAAAGCCGTCCACCAAATATTCGCCCACTTGTTCGAATTCACCGTTGAGCTTGAACAGGCGGATCCGCGTGGGCCATTCCCACCAAGGATAAAGCACACCCTGCCAAAACGCATTCTCCGTCTGGGCAATGTAAATGTGCCCATCCGGCGTGAGATCGAACGTGCTGTTGTCACCGGGCAGATCAAAGAACTCCGGGCCATTGTTCACCCACTGCCGTAGTACCTGTGCCGTGCTGTCCAGATGTTGCAGCACGCTTCCCCTAAAGTCCGAAATATCCGGCCAATACCGTCCGGACACCAGCATTTCCCCATTGGCCAAGCAATGCGTTTGGGATGGCGTATGTGGGCTGTTGTGAGGATTCCACTCGGAGGGGTCCACGTGGGGCAAAGGCAGGCTGCCCATAATGCCCAGGGTGTCGTTCAGATAAGTAAGATATGCGGCCGAGACCACGGAAGCCGTATCGCCCCAGAACGACCCGCTGCTATTGAGCACGAAGCCGCCTGAAGGGTGGGTCGTCATGCTGTTCACATGGCCGTATGCGTAGTATTCGCGCAAAAGAGCACTCCGTATGGAGTCGCCTTGTGGGTTGAACTGCAGGGCGTGGAATGCCTGATCACCCCAAGCGTCCAGGTTCAGCCGGTTGAAGGCGACGGTAAGAAAGCCGTCCCCGTCCATGCAAGCTTGAAGGCTGTAGGGCCTGTACTGCGGATCGTACATGGCCTTGGTGGTGCCCAAAAGAGCAAGGTTCGGTCCATGTCGGATCAGCTCGATCCCACTTTCGGCCCCCACCTGACCGGATACGGCAACGGTCCAAAGGTCCCCCGATGGGTGGACGTGCAGGTCCATGCCGATCACTCTTTCCCCTTGAAGGGCCACATTCCCGATGGGCTCACCATCGTCCAGTAGGTGGACCAACCGGCTTCCGGTCGTGCCATCCGGATTGGACTCCAACAACACGGCATAAACATCACCGGAAGGGTGTTCGACCAGATCCCGGACCACACAGGCCAGATCGGTCGTGGGCATGAAAAACTGCTGCCAGCCAGGCTGGGCTTGCATCGCGAAAGCGCACAGCAGCCCCGTATGTGTGAGGGCGGTTTTCATGGCTACATATTTGCGCCGATGTGCCCGTATGTGAAATGACCGAGGTGGAAAAGCCATGGGTACCCACATGGCAGGGGGGGAGAGCTTATGACCCCTCCTACGATCACACACTGAGCGAACAGCTTTGATGGGCAGTGAGTGCTATTGATGTAGGCTATCGCGCTCCATGTCCCGGTGTTGGCATCACCGGTCCAATACGCCATCTCGTCCTGGTCCAAGCAATATTGACCCGGCATTAAATAGATGACACTTTGGCACGATCCTTGGATCCTGCATTTCATGCGAACGAACGACTCAAGAAAACTTTCGATACCGGAGCTCAATGAGCGCCGCAGGCAGGTGGTGGCCT
>JAVFAQ010000086.1:0-10360 GCA_034002325.1 Flavobacteriales bacterium
AGGGCTGCCCGGTGCGCCGGCGCTCGATCGCCACGCGGCCGGTGCCATCGAGCACCTGCATCCGCAGGGAGCCGCCCCCGCTGCCGAACACCACCGCCACCTGGTCCGTGGCCGGGTTGGGGAACACATCGATGCCGATGGCCTCGTGCAGGGCCTCGTGGACACCCACCTCCTCGGCGGGTATCCAAGAGCCGTACTGCTCCTCCGTGATGGTGCCCATGACGTCGGTCACGGCAGCGGTCATGCTGAGGAGCGCATGGCGGATGCCGGGCTTATGGAAGCTGTGCGTGATGGTCACGGACTCGATGCTGCCCACGCCGGCGATCACCTGCACGCGCTCCTCCACGGTACGCACGCGCAGCACATTGGTGATGGTGCCGTAGGGCATGACCACCGTACCGTACCCATCGGCATGGCCCGAGATGGTGCCGGTAAGGTCCTGGTCGAGGCCCATCATGCTGTATGTGCCGCTGTACGGGTCGGTCCAAGTGGTATTGTAGCTGCACGGATACACCATGGTGCGGATGGGGTCCTGATAGGCGATGGTCATGCCCGAAGTGGCCTCCACGATCCCCAGGTCATCGACCCACTCATTGCCCGATGCGATGAAGCCGTACAGGCCATTGCCCAGGTCCAGTGCCAGGGTGGCGCCGGGGTATCCGGCGGCATGCCCGGTACTGGCGGGGGTAACGTACGTACCGGTGATGGACCCGCCCATGGTGAGCCCGGAGAAATCCCAGGTCACCTCAGGCCCGCCCGGCGAGGGGTCGATGTATTCGCTCTCGTGGCTGATGAAGGAGTCGCCCACCTGCGGCGTGGAGTTCGTGTGGTCCAGGGTCTGCCCCTGTGCCGATGGCGCGGCGAAGGCGATGCATAGGAGAAAGGCTGAGGATGATCGTATCATGGGACCATGGGTTTGTGGCAAACCTAATGGTCCTTGGAAGAACGCCTCGGACGGGTGCTTGGTGGGCCGGATACGGGTCCGGGCGCGGAACAAGCCCATGCGCCACCGGATGATCAACGCGGCATGGCCCGTGCGGCGGCCCGCATCGCCTTCGCAAGGCCCTTGTGGGGCGATGCCTCGGCGGGCAAGGGTGGAGCTGATGGGAGTCGAACCCACGACCTCGTCATTGCGAACGACGCGCTCTGCCAGCTGAGCTACAGCCCCGGATCGGGGTGCAAATATGGAGCGGAAGCATGGAATACCGGCAAGGTGCCCATCGCGATCCGGCCGTCGGCGCCTTGGCGGGACCGGGCCGGGCCAGGGGCCCACAGTGGCTTGCGGGCCGCATTTGGGATCCCGGCGATGTGTGCGTAGCTTCGAGGGCGTCTCACCAAGCCCATTTCGCAATGAACATCACCTTCAATGAACTGCGGAGGATCAAGGACAGCCTGCCCGATGGCAGCGTGCATCGCATCGCCCGGGAGCTGGACATGAACGTGGAGACGGTTTGGAACTACTTCGGCGGGTACTCCCACCACCGGGGCCGCACCATGGGCGTACACCTGGAGGACGGTCCGGACGGCGGGCTGGTGGCGCTGGACGACACCCGGATCCTGGACCGTGCGCGGCAGCTGATCGAGGAGGCCGGGCAGGCGGTCTGACCGGGCGGGGCGCTATCGCTCCACCACGCGGAACTCCACGCGGCGGTTGATCGCGCGGTGTTCCTCGCTGGTGTTGGGCACCAGGGGCTGGCGCTCGCCGTATCCCTTGGCGGTGATGCGCGATGCCGCCACCTTGCGGCCGATCAGGAAATCGGCCACCGCCCGGGCACGCGCCTCGCTCAGCCGGTCGTTGTAGGCATCGCTGCCCTGGTCGTCCGTGTGCCCCTCGATCTCCACGCGCAGGAAGGGGAAGTCGGTCATCAGGTCCACCAGCTCGCCCAGTTCCTTCTCGTGGCCGGGCAGCAGATCGGCCTTGTCGAAGGCGAACTGCACGTTGTCCAGCCGGATGCGCGTGCCCACCGCGGGTTCCACGGTGTGGATCGCCACCTCGTTGGAGCTGCTGTGGTCGGGCACCACGGGCCGCGGCGGGGGCGGCGCGCTTTCCTTCGGGCGCGGGGTGAGGGCCGTGCCGGGCGGGGCCACGCGCACGTTCACATCGTCCACGTAGTAGTACGCGCCGCGCTCGCCCTGGGGCATGCGCTCGTGCCGGGTGGCGTCATCGCCGTAGAAATTGCCGATCAGCAGATAGCGCTCGGTGCCGGTGGCCTCGAACACGCCGCGCACCTTGTGCCAGCCGTTCTTGCGCACCACCTTCTCCTCGTTCACCTGCGGGGTGAGGTGCAGCGGCAGGTTGTCTCGGGTGGCCACCGGGGCATCGGTGAAGAGCATGCCGATGTTGTTGCTCGCCTCATTGCTCTTCACCGCGCGCATCACCCAGCACTCGGCGATGTAGCGCACGCCCGCCTGGAGCGGTCCACCCAGTTCCGTCTGCAGGTATTCGTGCCAGTAGGTGGGCGTGTTGCCCTTGCCGTAGGTCTTGATGCCGGCCATGCCGTGCCCGTTGCGGGTGCCCTGCCTGCCACCGCTGTGCTTGGCGGGGTGGCCCCAGCAGCCGGGGTCGTTGCGCGTGCTGAAGAGGTCGGGCGTGGTCTGCGTGGGCGAGCTCCAGTGCGTCAGGTTCCGGTTGAACTTCTCCACGTCCTGGGTCCATCCGCAGAGCGGGGCGCGGTACACCTCGAAGCCGGGGTCGGGCACCAGGTTGGGCATGGTGTCATGCTGCAGGCGCTGCACCAGGCCCTGGGCGGGCAGGGCCGCGGGCAGGGCGAGCAGGGCGCCGATCAGCAGGGTGCGGGGATCGGTCATTCTTCAAAAGTACCCGGGCGTGCCGGCCACCCGGCGCCGCGCGGGCCCGGTGTTTCAACAGCCCGAAGTGGGCTGCCACTTGCCCGCGCCACCGGTACCTTCACGCCCCTTTTCCGCCAGCCCCTCCCCCGGCCATGTCCCTGCGCTCCACGTTCACCCTGGTCCGGGAGGCCGTCCTGGGCAACGAGGACCTGGACTTCACGCGCATGGGCGTGCGCCGGGCGATCGTGCTGCTGAGCATCCCGATGGTGCTGGAGATGGGCATGGAGGCGGTGTTCGCCCTGGTGGACATCTTCTTCGTGAGCCGGCTGGGCAAGGAGGCCATCGCCACGGTGGGCCTCACCGAGGGCGTGCTGACCATCGTGTACTCCATCGCCTGGGGCGTGGGCATGGGCATCACCGCGGTGGTGGCGCGGCGCACCGGCGAGAAGGACGCCGAGGGGGCCGCCCATGCGGCGATGCAGGGCGTGCTGCTGACGGTGCTGCTCGGCGTGGTGCTGGCGTTGCCGGGGCTGCTGGTGCCGCACCGCATCCTGGAGCTGATGGGCGCGGAACCCGCAGTGGTGGCCACCGGCACCACGTACATGCGGCTGATGCTGGGCGGCAACGTGATCATCCTGCTGCTGTTCGCCATCAACGCCATCTTCCGCGGCGCGGGCGATGCGGCCATGGCACTGCGTTCGCTCGCGCTGGCCAACGCGGTGAACATCGTGCTGTGCCCGGTATTGATCCACGGCATCGGCGGCTGGGCGGGCCTCGGGGTGACCGGTGCGGCGCTGGCCACCACCATCGGGCGCGGCACCGGCGTGGCGTACCAGGTGTACCATTTGTTCAATGGGCGGCACCGGGTGTCGTTGCGCGGGGTGGCCGTGCGGCTGGAGCGTGCGGTGATGGGGCGCATCGTGCGGGTATCGGCCGGCGGGGTGGCGCAATTCCTGATCCCCTCGGGCAGCTGGGTCTTTCTGGTGGGCATCGTGGCGGGCTTCGGCAGCGCGGCGGTGGCGGGCTACACCGTGGCGGTGCGCATCATCGTGTTCTCCCTGCTGCCGGCCTGGGGCATGGCCAACGCGGCGAGCACCTTGGTGGGGCAGAACCTCGGCGCCGGGCAACCCGGGCGCGCCGCCCGCTCGGCCTGGCTCTGCGGCCACTGCAACATGGTCTTCATGGTGGGCGTGGCGGTATGCTACTGGCTGGCGGCACCGCGCCTGCTGGGCTTCTTCAGCACCGACCCGGAAGTGGTGGCCCATGGCGTGGAGGCCCTGCGGATCGTATGCCTGGGCTATTTCTTCTACGCCTACGGCATCGTGCTGGCGCAGGCCTTCAACGGGGCGGGCGACACCCTCACCCCCACGTGGATGAACATCATCTGCTTCTGGGCGCTGGAGATCCCGATCGCGTGGTGGCTGGCGCATGGCCTGGGCTGGGGCACCACCGGCGTGTTCGCCGCCATCGCCATCAGTGAGAGCGCCCTGGCGGTGCTCAGCGCCGTGCTGTTCCGAAGGGGCAGGTGGGCACTGGTGAAGGTGTAGCGCGTGCCCGTGGACGGCACGGCGGCCCGGGCACATGGGGCCGTCGCCCGTGGCGGGTACCTTCGCGCCATGCCCCGCGTCATCGCCATCGACCACGGTGCCAAGCGCACCGGCCTGGCCGTGACGGACCCGCTGCGGATCATCGCCACCGCGTTGGGCACGGTGCCCACCGCCGAGGTGCTGGCCTACTTGAGGCGCTACCTGGCCAGCGAGGCGGTGGACGGCTTCGTGGTGGGGCTGCCGGTGAACCTGGACGGCACGCCCACCGACGCCACGCCGCACGTGCAGGCGTTCATCGGCGAGCTGCGGAAGGCCTTCCCGGGCCAATGGGTGGAAACGGCCGATGAGCGCTTCACCAGTCGCATGGCGCAGCAAGTGCTGGTGCAAAGCGGGAAGGGGCGCATGGCCCGGCGCGACAAGGGCCAGCTGGACCGGATCAGCGCGACGATCATCCTGCAGGGCTGGCTGGACCGCCGCTGACGGGGCGGGCACCTACCCCACGTGGATCCTGCGCGTGCCGTCCGCGGCCGCTTCGATGCGCAGGTGCAACGTTTCCGGCGGCAGGGTCCCCTCGGCCAGCTCCGGCCACTCGATGAAGCAGTAGTGCCCGCTGTCCACGTACTCGCTGAAGCCGATCCCCTCCAGCTCCGCGGAGTCCTTCAGCCGGTACAGGTCGAAGTGGTATACGGGGTCGCCGCTGGCGGCGCGGTACTCGTTGACGATGGCGAAGCTGGGGCTGCTGGTGGCATCGGCCACGCCCAGCACCGCGCAGAAGGCTTTGATCAGCGTGGTCTTGCCCGCACCGAGGTCGCCGTGGAGGGCGAGGACGCGGGCGGCGGGGTGGCGTTGCAGGATGAGGCGAGCGATGCCGACGGCGTCATCGGGCTTGTGGAGGGTGATGGTGACGGACATGAGACCGGTCAGAAGATCAGAAAATGAGACGATCAGAAAATCCCGCTGAAGGATCGATGGGGCCTCTGCCGCTCATTCGTTCGGGAATTTCCATCCGATGCCGAGTAGGTGACCATCAATGCCATCGTCTCTCCTCCCGGTTCAATGCGCACCGTTCCACGTACCGCCTGTTTTGACCGCAAAGCCATGACCACGGTCCCATCATCATCCTGCAATTCGATGGACCGTGACCAGAACGGGAACATCACTTGACGATCAGGACCGGACACAGCCTCCCCTATCGGATCGGCCCATATGCGTGATGCTTGGACCGGCTTGGGCCTCAATACGGGATCGGCCACGGAGTAGATCGGTCACTACCAAAGCCAGCACCACCACAAGGGCGACCAGCCACATCTTCCTCGGTCGCATCCCGATCATCTGACCATCTCATTTTCTGATCTTCTGATCGACACGCACTACCTCGCCTTCAGCACCGCCCACGGCACCAGCATCTCCTCCATGGAAATGCCGCCGTGCTGGAAGGTGTGGCGGAAGTAGGAGACGAAGTGGTTGTAGTTGTTGGGGTACACGAAGAACTTGTCGCTCTTGGCGAAGATGAAAGTGGTGCTCACGTTGGCGCGGGGCAGGAAGACCTTGGCGGGGTCCTTCACCTCCAGCACGTCGCGTTTCTCGTAGGTGAGGTTGCGGCCGTGCTTGTAGCGCAGGTTGCTGTTGGTGTTGCGGTCGCCCACCACCTTGCTGGGCTCGCTCACGCGGATGGTGCCGTGGTCGGTGGTGATCACCACGCGGCCGCCGCGCTGGGCGATGCCCTTGAGGATGTCCAGCAGCGGGCTGTGCTCGAACCAGCTCTTGGTGAGGCTGCGGTAGGCGGCATCGTCGTCGGCCAGCTCGCGGATCACCTCCATCTCGGTGCGGGCATGGCTCAGCATGTCCACGAAGTTGTAGACGATCACGTTGAGCGGGTTGCCCATCAGGTTGTCCAGGCTGTCGGCCAGCTTCTTTCCGGCGGCGATGTTGAGGATCTTGTGGTAGCTGTACTTCACGTTCTTCCCCAGCCGCTGCAGCTGGCCACCGATGAACTCGTCCTCGTGCGCGTTCTTGCTGCCCTCCTGATCCTCGCTCACCCACTTGCCGGGGAAGCGCTTTTCGATCTCGCTGGGCATCATGCCGGCGAAGAGGGCGTTGCGCGCGTATTGCGTGGCGGTGGGGAGGATGGCGTAGAACAGGCCCTGCTCCTCGGTGCGGAACGACTCGGCCAGGATGGGCTCCAGCACGCGCCATTGGTCCAGCCGCAGGTTGTCGATCAGCACGAGGAAGAGCGGCGTCTGCTTCTCGTCGATCAGCGGCGCCACCTTGGCCTTGAAGAGCTGATGCGATTGCAGGGGCAGGTCGTCGCCCTTGCCGCTGGCCCAGTCCGGGTAGTTGCGCTCCACGAAGCGGCTGAACATGTCGTTGGCCTCGCTCCACTGGCTGCGCAGGATCTCCGTCATGCCCTGGTCCTGGCCGCCCACCAGGTCCAGCTCCCACTTCACCAGTTCGTTGTACATCTCCTTCCACTCCTCGGTGCTCAGGCGGTCGCTCAGCCGCATGGCCAGCTGGCGGAACTGCTGCTGGTAGTTGCTGGTGGTCTTCTCGCTCACCAGGCGCCGCCCTTCGAGGTGCTTCTTCAGCGTGAGCAGGATCTGGTTGGGGTTCACGGGCTTGATGAGGTAGTCGCCGATCTTGCCGCCGATGGCCTCGTCCATGATGTGCTCCTCCTCGCTCTTGGTGATCATCACCACGGGCACGCGGGGCTGCACGGCCTTGATGCGGCCCAGGGTCTCGAGCCCGCTGAGGCCGGGCATGTTCTCATCGAGGAAGATGATGTCGTACTCCTTGTCCTTCGCCTTCTCCACGGCATCGAGGCCGTTGTTCACCGTGTCCACCCGGTAGCCCTTGCCTTCGAGGAAGATCACATGGGGGCGTAGGAGGTCGATCTCGTCATCGGCCCAGAGGATGGATGCGCTCATGCTGTCGATCGGTGCCCCTTTCGGCCGGGACGGTGCCATGGAGGTGATGCTCATCGGGAGCAACAACGCGCCGGTGCGTTGGGTTGTTGCCCTGTACTTTCGGGGCGTGAAGGTAGTGGGAGCCCAAGCAGTCAGCGGTCAGTCGGGTCAGCGGTCAGTGGCTCATCGGCGGACCGGGGCTACTGACCGCTGACAGCTTGACCACTGACCGTGATCGACGCATGAAGATCCTCAACGACCCCATCTACGGTTTCATCACCGTGCCGTCCTTCGCACCATCCCACATCCCACCCGTCATGCCGGTCCGATCCCTCCTCATTCTGATCATCCTGGCCACATCGGTCCCACTCCTTGCCCAGACGCCCAACCTGTACGTATTCGGCACGGTCCGGCACATGGCCACTCGCGACTCGATCCCGTTCCCGACCATCCACGTGCAAGAGGCCGATGACCATGCCGTGCCCATGCCTGTGGTCACCACTGTCCGGGGCCGATATGAATTCGAATTGACCGAAGAGAGGACCTACCGGATCCTATACAAGGCCCCCGGCAAAGTGGCCAAGTCGTTGGAGATCGACACGCATGGCCCCAGCGCCGAACAATGGGTCGGCGGGTACAGCATGCGGATCGACATGACCTTGTTCGACAGTATCCCCGGTGCGGACTTCACCTTGCTCAATGAGCCGGTCGGGAAGGCCCATTGGGACCCTATCACGGAGAACTTCATCTGGGACATCGCCTATTCGGAGAGTCTAAGGAGCCGGATCAACGAGATCATGGAAAGGTACAAGGCCGTCCAGGCAAGCGGGGGAGCACCTGAAGGGACGCCGGTCACGGAAGAGTGAAGTCGACGCATGAAGATCCTCAACGACCCCATCTACGGTTTCATCACCGTGCCGCATCCGGTGCTGCAGCGGCTGATCGACCATCCGTGGTTCCAGCGGCTGCGCTACATCAAGCAACTGGGGCTGGGGCATCTGGTGTACCCCGGTGCGCTGCATACGCGCTTCCACCATGCGCTGGGCGCGATGCACCTGATGGGCGAGGCCATCGCCACGTTGCGCGGCAAGGGGCACGCGATCACGGAGGAAGAGGCGTTGGGCGCGCGCATCGCCATCCTGCTGCACGACGTGGGGCACGGTCCCTTCAGCCACGCGCTGGAGCACAGCTTGGTGGAGGGCATCGGCCACGAGGACGTGAGCGCCCTGGTGATGGACCGGCTGAACGCGGAGTTCGATGGCGCTCTGGAACTGGGCATCCGCATCTTCCGCGATCAATACCCCAAGCGCTTCCTGCACCAATTGGTGAGCAGCCAGCTCGACGTGGACCGGATCGACTACCTGAACCGCGACAGCTTCTACACCGGCGTGAGCGAGGGCGTGATCGGCGGCGAGCGCATCATCAAGATGCTTCAGGTGGTGGACGATAAGCTGGTGGTGGAGGAGAAGGCGATCTACAGCATCGAGAAGTTCCTGGTGGCGCGGCGGCTGATGTACTGGCAGGTGTACCTGCACAAGACCGTGGTGGCCTGCGAAATGATGCTGGTGGAGACGCTGCGCCGCGCGAAACATCTGGCCATGGGCGGTGCTGAAGTCTTCGCTTCCCCCGCCCTGCTGCGCTTTCTGCGTGCCCGCCACGACCGCGCCAGCTTCGACGACCCCGCCGTGCTGAACGATTTCCTCAAGCTGGACGACCACGACATCATGGGTGCCGTGAAGGTGTGGTGCGGCCACGAGGACAAGGTGCTGGCGCAACTTGCCACGGACCTGGTGCAACGCCGCAACCTGCACATCCGGATCCAGAACGACCCGTGGCCTGCGTCGAAGGTCGATGGCCTTCGGCAGCAGGTGGCCTCACAATTAGGCATATCCGTGGATGACGCCGCCGGCTTCGTGATCACCGGCCGCATCGTGAACAACGCTTACGACCCCGCCCACGACCGCATCGAGCTGGACTACAAGGACGGCACCCTGCGCGACATCGCCGAAGCCAGCGACAACCTGGGGATCGCGGCGCTGAGCAAGCCGGTGGAGAAATGGTACCTGGCGTGGCCGCGGTGGGTGTGACCACGTGGCGGCCCGCCCCGCGACCACGTTCCGGCGTTGTCTAATTTCGGCGCCACATGAAGACCATCCTCTGCCCCACCGACCTTTCCGCCGCATCGGAGACCGCACTGCGTTGGGCCACGGCCATCGCGGCCCGGACCGGCACGGGGATCACGGCGCTGCACGCCCTGGACGGTGACGGGGGCCCCGGGGCGGCCCGGGACGAGGTGAAGGCCAAGCTCGCCGCCGCCGCCCAGGCCATCGTGGGCGAGGTGCCGATGGAAGTGGCCCTCCCCGCCGGCGAGCCGCAGGCCGTGATCGTTGACGCCGCGCGGCAGGACCATGGGCTGATGGTGGCCGGCACCCACGGGCCGAAGGGCCTGCGGCAGCGCCTGTTCGGTGCGGACATGCTCAAGCTGGTCCGCCAGGTGAGCGTGCCCTCCCTGGTGCTCCAGGCCGCCAGCCCGGCCGATCCCCGCATCCGCCGCATCCTCCTGCCGGTGGCGGGGCACCAGGACATCAGCGCATTGCTCGGCATGGTGTGCCTGCTGGCCCGTGCCTTCGATGCCGAGGTGCATGTGTTCCAAGTGGACCGCCCGGGCGAGGAGCCGAGCGCGCAGCTGCTGCACAACAAGCGCACGATGCTCGATCGTTTCGCGGCGGAAGGCATCCCGCACCAGGACGTGGTCGTCCCCAGCACGGTGTTCAGCGCCGGCTTCGCCGAGCAGACCATCCGCCATGCCCAGGCCACCGGCATGGACCTGATCGCCATCATGGCCAGCGCCAGCGACGAGTACCGCTGGATCGCCGATGCCGAGAAGGAGCGCCTGCTGGCCAATGCGGCGCGGGTCCCGGTGCTTTGCGCCCCGTGAGCCCGCCCCACCGGGTGCGGCGCCGTCTCAGCAGCTGCCGAGCAACCAGTACACCAGCAGGAAAACGATGACGGTGCCGACGCAGCCACCGCCCCATTTGTAGGCGGCGGCACCGGCCAACAGGCCACGGAGCGGGTGGTGCATGGGATCGGAGTTGGTTGCGGAGAACCAATGGACGTACC
>JAVFAQ010000087.1:0-10349 GCA_034002325.1 Flavobacteriales bacterium
GTGGGCATGGGGGCAAGGTAGGGGGCGGGGATGGCGGTGCACGGCCGTGGGGCACGGCTCAATAGCGTGCGTTGCGCTCAAGGGTGTTCTTGCCCACGGTGTAACAATGCAGGCTCGCGGGAACGATCTCGATCTCCTGGTCCAGGTTGGTGTTGCGTGCCGTGCGTGTGATGGTGGTGACCTGGGGCGGGCGCTTCATGCGGTGCTTCTTGCAGAAGGTCACCAGTGCTTTCAGCGGGCGTGGGTCATCGGGCGTGGCGTCGGACCATTTCACCTCCACGGCGAAGCGGGGCCTGCCCAGCGGATCGAGGCTCACGAAGTCGATCTCGCCGCTCTTCCACCGGGCGTAATGCAGCGAGTCGATGAAGTCGGTGTTGTGGATCCATTGGGCGAACACGGCCGTCTCCACCAGCAGCGGCAATGTTTCGTGGCCCATGTGCAGCGGCTTGAAGAGGGCGCTGCGCATGGTGGGGTTGGTGAGGAAGACCTTGAAGGTGGCCTTGCGCTTGAAATGCGCGGCATCCTCGTCCACCCGGCGCATGTGGCGGATCAGGAATGCTGCTTCCAGGTAGTCCATGTACTTGATCAGCGTGTTGCGCGCCACGTTGCTCGTTCGGCTCAGCTCCTCGATCGTGATCTCCCGGCTGGTGTGGTAGGCCAGCGTGGTGAACAGCCAGTTGAGCTCCTGGATGTCGGTGATCCCGTACAGCGTGGGCAGGTCGCGCAGCAGCACCTTGTCGATGATGTCGCTCTTGATGTACCGCTGCGGGTCGGCCGCCACCACGGGGTTGGCCACCGCCTCCGGATAACCGCCGTGGTTCAGGTGGTCCACGAAGGCGGCGTTGAGCGCGCTGATGTGCGGCGTGGTGTAGTGCGGTTTGTCTGCACCATCGCCGATGCGGATCAGCTCGTCTTCGCGGCCGATGAAGCGCAGGTACTCGGCGAAGGTGAGCGGGGGCAGGGTGAAGTCGGTGAAACGCCCGGCGCCGCTCTCCTTGCTGCGGCGTTTCAGGGCGGCGGCACTGCTGCCTGTGGCCACCAGCCGCAGGTCGCGGTATTGGTCCACCAGGGCTTTCAGGTGTACCTCCCAATCGGCCAGGTATTGGATCTCGTCAAAGAAGATGTACAGCCGCTGGCCGGCCGGTCGCTTGAAAAGCGCGCGGAAGCGGGCCACCAGGTCGTTCAACGACAGTTGGGCGTAGATCGGCTTCTCCAGCATCACGTACAGCACGTCGCGCCCCAGTACGCCGTGCCGGGTGAGCAGTTCGTGGATGCAATGGTGTACCAGCACGCTCTTGCCCACGCGGCGCGGACCCATCAGCACCACGGCACGCCGCACATCCACCTGCTGCACCAGGTCCGTGAACGAAGGCAGATAGGCACGACGCGGCAGCGCACGGGTATGCGCGTCCACCCCGCCTCCGGCTTGCCACCACGGGTTCTCTTCCCGCAGCGCGTCAAGTATCTCGTTATCAGGAATTTCAAGCATGCCTGGCCGACAGGATCATTCCGCTGCAGCTAAAGTAGTCGAATAGTGTCATTCAATTGACCTTGTTGGCATGATGAACTACAAATCCCTGAACCCGAGCCTATTGTGGCGGGTCCGAATAGCCCGGGTGACCCGGCGATGCGTAGGTCGAGAGCTTGCGGAGGTTCGAGGTATAGGGGCCGCGATCGCCCAGGTGGTCGCAAGAACACGACCGCCCCCTGCGCTCACCACTCATCATCCGCCAGCGACTCCTCGGGCGCCAGGTCCCACACCACACTGCCCACGTGGTAGCTGAACCATTCGGTGAACAGCTTCCAGGTGCGCTTCGCGGGCCACATGTCCGGATCGGTACACACGCCGAAGAGCTCCATCTCGAAGATGATGGGGAAGTGCCGTTTCACCACCGTGTCGAGGTTCTTCACCGCGAAGTCGTCGGTGATGGCGTAGGCCGTGGCCTCCTGGTCCTTGGCGGTCATGGGCGAGCTGTCCTTGAACACCGCATTGGCCCAGTCGTAGTAGGGCTGCTTGGGCATGATGCTGATGAATGCGCGGTTGATGGTGGGGAATTCGGTGTCGAGCATGGCTGAAGGTCTTGGTCCTACCGTACCTGGTCCGGGCGAAGATCGGACCCACACCCCGCTGCATTGCCCACCAAGGCTTTCAAACATGGATGGCGGGCAGGATCATTCTGTTGGCGTCCCCACGTGGACATGCCCCTCCTGTACCACACCTCTTCCGTTCCGTGCTATCCCTGCCGGTGCCCGCTGCCGGACCTTTGCATCATCACAAAAACCGAAAGACCATGAGCACGACCGCCACCCCCACCGCCACCCGCACCAAATGGACCGTTGACCCCTCGCACAGCGAACTCACCTTCAAGGTGAAGCACCTGATGATCGCCAACGTGAAGGGCGCGTTCCAGAAGTTCGACGCCGGCATTGAAGCCACGGGCACCGACTTCGCCAACGCCCGCGTGCAGGCCACCATCGCTGCGGCCTCGATCTTCACCAACGACGAGGGCCGCGACAAGCATCTGCGCAGCGCCGATTTCTTCGACGCCGAGAAGTTCCCGCAGCTCACCTTCACCGGCACCACCATGGAGCACGTGGGCGGCAACGACTACAAGCTCACGGGCGACCTCACGATCAAGAACACCACCAAGCCGGTGACGCTCGACGTGGAGTTCGGCGGCAAGAACACCGACCCCTGGGGCAACGAGAAGCTGGCCTTCGCTCTCAGCGGCAAGATCGACCGCAAGGAATGGGGCCTCAACTGGAACTCCGCCCTGGAGACCGGCGGCGTGCTGGTGAGCGATGAAGTGCGCATCAGTGCGGAACTGCAATTCGTGAAGCAGGCGTAGGGCCATGCCTCCCACGATCATTGTGCAATGCACCCGTAGGGGCGACCCAATGGGTCGCCCCTACGGGTGCCATGTCCAATGATCTGTTCCACCACGTGCATCAATGGACCGAACAGCAATGAAACTCACCACCTCCCAACCCCTGGCCGAAGACCTCGGTAAACTGCTGCTGCGCGTGGTGCCCGGCGGCGCGATGCTGATCGACCACGGCTGGCCCAAGCTCGCCAGTTTCAATGAGCGGCTGGACACCTTCGCCGACCCGATCGGCCTGGGCCCCGCGTTCTCATTGATCCTGATCCTCTTCGCCGAGGTGGTCTGCGCCCTGCTGGTGATGCTCGGCGTGTGGACGCGCATCAGCACCATCCCGCTGATCATCGGCATGGCCGTGATCGCCTTTGTGATGCACGGCGACGACCTGCTGGGCAAGGGCGAGAGCGCGCTGATCTACATGACCGTCTTCATCGGCATCATGCTGGTGGGCTCGGGCCGCTTCAGCCTGGACCGCGCCGCCTTCAAATGATCCCGCATGATGGACCGCAAGAAGTTCCTCCTTTCACTCGCTACACTGCCCCTCGCGGCCGCAGCCATGAAACTCAACGACCTGGGCCGGATCACCGGCACGCTCAAACCCAGCACCCGCATGCCCGTGCTCTTCCTGGGGCATGGCAGCCCGATGAACGCGATCGAGGAGAACGAGTTCGTGCAGGGCTTCCGCCGGCAGGGCCGCGAGATCGCGCGTCCGCAGGCCATCCTGGTGGTGAGCGCCCACTGGGAAACGCGCGGCACACGCGTCACCGCGATGGAGCAGCCCCGCACCATCCATGACTTCGGCGGCTTCCCCAAGGCGCTGTTCGACGTGCAGTACCCCGCGCCCGGAAGCCCCGAGCTGGCGGCCGAAACGCAGCGATTGGTGAAGACCACCACGGTGCAGCCCGACCACCACTGGGGCCTGGACCACGGCGCGTGGAGCGTGGTGAAGCACATGTACCCCGATGCCGACGTGCCCGTGATCCAGATGAGCCTGGACCATACCCTTTCGCCGGAACAGCACTACGCCCTGGCGCAGGAGCTTGCCTCACTGCGCGACAAGGGCGTGCTGATCATCGGCAGCGGCAACATGGTGCATAACCTGGGCATGGTGGCCTGGGACAAGCTGAACGCGAGCTACGGCTTCGATTGGGCGCTGGAGGCCCGCGAGAAGATGAACCGCCACATCGTGAACGGGGACCACGCCACATTGGTGGATTTCCGCAAGCAGGGCCGCGCCTTCGACCTGGCCATCCCCACGCCCGAGCATTACCTGCCGCTGCTCTACACCCTCGCCCTCCAAGGCAAGGGCGAGCAGGCCGTGCTCTTCAACGACAAGCCCCTGGCCGGCTCGTTGACCATGACCAGCGTGAAGATCGACAAGGCCTGAACCATGCGTCGCCTCACCATCGCCATCGCCGTTTCCACATTCACAATATCGGGCTGCGCACAGCCCACCACCGACATGCAACAAGCCACCAATCCCCTGCTCTGCGATCCCGATACCGGCGTTTGCGCCGTTCCCGGCATGGACCCGGAGACCGATGCCCGCCTGACGGAATACCGGCCGCCGGCCGCGAAGCCCGTGACGCTGCTCTACTTCACCGACCCCATCTGCAGCAGCTGCTGGGGCGCGGAGCCGCAGTTGCGCCGCTTGAAGGCCGAGTACGGTGATGCGATCGACATCCAGTACCACATGGGCGGTCTGCTGCCCGGATGGGACGTGTACAACAGCGGCGGCATCGGAAAGCCCAGCGATGTGGCCGGCCATTGGGACGAGGTGAGCCCGCACTACCGCATGCCCATCATCGGCGATGTGTGGCTGGAGGACCCGCTGCCGAGCAGCTATCCGCCGAGCATCGCGTTCAAGGCGGCCCAATTGCAGGATCCCGCCAAGGCGCTGGTGTTCCTGCGCCGCCTGCGCGAGCAGGTGCTGGTGGAGAAGAAGAACATCACCAAGTGGCCGGTGATCGCCGAAGCGGCCGCCTTCGCCGGACTGGACGTCGCACGCCTGCAAACCGACCACAACGGCGCGGCCAAGGCCCTGTTCCAGGCGGACCTCACGCTGGCGCGATCGCTCGGCGTGCGCGGCTTCCCCACGTTCATCTTCAGCAACGAAGCAGGCGAACGCAAGCTGGTGTACGGCGCCCGTCCGTATGAGCAGTTCGAGGCGGCGGTGAAGGCCTTGGCGCCCACGGCGACGCCCGCTGAACGGCCGAAGGACCTGGACGCGCTATTCGCCGTACACTCCTCGTGGTGCGCCGAGGAAGTGGCCGTTCACTTGGACATCCCGCACGCGGAAGCCCTGGAACGATTGAAGTCGGCCGAAGCCGCAGGAACGCTCCGGGGGGTGCATACCCGCAACGGCAGCGTGTGGCACGTGCGGTAGATGCCAGCTATCATGCGAACGCAATGGCTGCTGAATTTTGCACCCGGTCGACCCGGTGGTCCCGGTGTACGTCGGGAGGCGTTACGGGTGCGTACCGGATGATCCGTAGGTCGAACCGGTGGGTCGACTCTACGGGTGCGTACCGCATGATCCGCAGTAGGTCGACCCGGTGGGTCGACTCTACAGGTGCGTTCCACATGATCCGCAGTTCACCAAGATCCGTTTCCACAAGATGCTCACCAACCTCCTTCACCACGCCACACGCCTCGACCGCATCGGCATGCAACTGCTGCGCTACGGCACCGTGCTCGTGCTGCTCTGGATCGGCGCTTTGAAGGTGTACAAGTACGAGGCGGACGGTATCGTGCCCTTCGTGGCGAACAGCCCGGTGATGAGCTTCTTCTACCACTTCGACGCGCCGGACCACATGGCGCACAAGAACCCCGAGGGGCTGGTGGTGCCCGCGAACCGCGCATGGCACGAGGCCAACCACACCTATTCCTTCGCGCTGGGCCTGGGCGCGGTGATCTGCCTGATCGGCGTGCTCATCGCGCTGTACCCGTGGTTCCCGAAACTCTCCGCGCTGGGCAGCTTCCTGTGCGTGGGCATGGCGGTGGTCACCCTCAGCTTCCTGATCACCACGCCCGAGACCTGGGTGCCCGACCTCGGCGGTCCGGAACACGGCTTCCCGCTGCTCAGTGCCGCCGGCCGCCTGGTGGTGAAGGACGCGATCATGCTCGGCGCCGGCGTGGTGACCCTGGCCGATGCGGCGCGCAAGGGGCTGGGGATGCGGTGAGGCACGCTGATCATTCCCGCCGCCCGAAGATCCCTTTCCGTGCGTTCCTTTACGGGACCTCAACCGATCCCATGACCGACAAGAACACCTCCGCCCCCGCACCGCCAAGCCCGGACCGCCGCGAGCCCGTGCGCTACCTGGTCTTCTCCGCCTCGCTGCGGAAGGACAGCTACAACACCGTGCTGGCGCGGAACGCCGTGCGCGTGATCGAGGCCGGCGGCGGCCAGGCCGAACTGGCCGACATGCGCACCTTCGACTGCCCGGCGTTCGACCAGGACGTGGAGCAGGGCCCCGGCATGCCCGAGGGCGCCGTGCGTCTGCGCGAGCGCCTGCTGGCCAACGACGCCTTCCTGATCGTTTCGCCCGAGTACAACGGCTCCATGCCGGGCCACCTGAAGAACACGATCGATTGGGTGTCGCGCTTCCGGCCGCAACCCTTCAGCGGCAAGCACGCCCTGCTGCTGTCCGCCTCGCCCTCCATGGCCGGCGGCAGCCACGGCCTGTGGGCGCTGCGCATCCCGTTGGAAAAGCTGGGCGTCCACGTGGCGCCCGCCATGTTCTCGCTCGCCACCGCGCACAAGGCCCTCGACCCGCAGGGTACCATCATCGACCCCACGCTGGCCAAGCGCTTCGATGATACCATCACGGGCTTCATGGACCTGGTGGAGGCCGCCAAGCACTACCCCTGCGTGAAGCGCGCCTGGGTGGAGTTCCTCGGCGAGGGCCACGACCCGGCGACCGCGCGGGTGGAGTAGGGGTATCAGCTCCGTGCCGCCCGCGTGCCGCGCCACACCAGGAAGGACATCGCGGCGATGGCGATCAGCAGCCCGAGGAACTCGCGCACCAGCTCCACGTGTGGGCTCTCCGCCTGCATGCTGCCGGTGATGGTGGGCGCGCCCATGCGCAGCCAGTCGATGAAGGCCGGCAGCAGCAGCAGCGCCCATACCGCCAGGATGATCGTGAGCATCAGCGCCAGCGGCCGGTAGTAGCGCCCGAAGGCGGCGGCCGTGAACAGCAGCGTCACCAGGCCGTACGCCGCGATCCACGGCAGGGCGCCCTCGTCGTTGAACTGCAGCACGGTACACGCCAGGAAGAGCAGGGCGAGGAGGATGTGGAGGATGCGCATGGCGGTCAGAATTCGATGCGGTAGCTCAGGTTGGGCACCAGGCCCATCTGGTACTTCACCACCGCCTCGTCGCGGCGGCGGTCGAAGTAGGTGAACGCCTCGTTGCGGGCGTTCGTGGCGTTCTGTATGTCGATGGCCCACTGGCCCGTGCGCCCCGTGCGGTCGGTCTTCAGGTACACGCGCAGGTCCAGCCGGTACATCACCTCCTGCCGCGCACCGTACGGCTCCATCACGCCATTTGATGGCGTGGTGTCGTCGGCGATCGGGGTGTGGCGCAGGCCGCCCATGCCGAAGAGCCTTCCGCTCACGCCCCAGGTGCGCACCCGGTCCTCCTTCTCCTTGCGGAACTCCCGGCCCGCCATCAGGTTCGCCGTCCATTGCACGTCCCACCGGGCATCGCGCCAGGTGCCGGCCAGGTCGCGGTAGCGCGACCGGAGCACGCTGCCGTTGGCCTGGTAGTACAGCCCGTCCGTGAAATGCCGCACCAGGCCGATCTCCACGCCGCTCGCCTCGGCCTCGCCACCGCCGGTGAGGTGCCGCGGCAACCGCGCGTCCCAGGCGTTGAACGCGCTGCCGGTGCTGTCCAAGCGCATCAGCGGCATGCCGTCGATATGCTGCCGGTATACCTCCGTCCGCAGCACCAGCCGCTCGCTGAAGGCATGTTCATGGCCCACAGTGATGTCCTGCGACCGCATCAGGCCGCGCCGGTCGTTGTCGATGGGCGGGTCGATCATGAGTTGGTGCCGCGGCATGGCCATGATCGGGTGGTAGGGCAGTTGGCTGCGCACGCCGTACGCGGCGGACAGGCTGCCGCGGCGGCCCGTGCGCCACCGTATACCGGCCCGGGGTTCCACGGCATCGCTGCCGTTGAAGGTGTAATGGCTGTACGCCAGGCCGGCGTGGGCGTGCAAGTGCTCGGTGAAGTGGTACCGGACCTGGGCGAAGGGGCGCATCAGCCATCCTTCGGTGAGGTCGTCGAACAGGTTGTCCACCTGCCGCAGCATGGCACTGGCGCCCACGGCGTAGCGCATGCGCGTACCGATGCCGCCTTCGGCCTGCATGACGGCCGAGAGCTTGCGTTCGTCCAGCCCATGGTAGGTACGGGGCGGGCCGGCCACCGCGGTGTCATGCTCGATCGCCTCGCGGGTCTGGTAGGTGCTGCTCCAGGCCACCGTGCTGCGGAAGCGCGACCCCGCGCCGAGGGGCACGTGCAAGGTGGCGCCCACGGCGCCGGTGCCGGCCTTGTACGTGATGTCCTGCGAATCCTTGTCGAACGCCCGGTCGGCGGTGTCTTCCACGGCGGTGAACACGTTGCGGCTGGTGCCGCCCAGCGCGAAGAACCGCAGTTCGCCACGCTCGCCCAGGCGCGTGCCCGCATGCACGGAGAGGTCGTGGAAGGTGATGGCCTCGTCGCCCAGGTCCACGCCCGCTGCGCTGAGGATGCCGATGGTGGAGTACCGGTAGTTCACCAGGTGGAAGGCCCGCCCGCTGCGGCCGATGGGCCCTTCGGTGGACAGGTCCAGCCCGGTGAGCCCGGCCTGCAGGGTCCACTCGCGCCGCAGCTCCATGTCCATGAGGCCGCCCAGCGCGTTGCCGTACATCACCGGCGATACGCCCGTGCGCAGGCGCGACGGCCCGAGCATCTGCGCGCTCAGCACGTTCACCCCGCCGCCGCTCAAGGTGGGCAGGTCGGTGGGCGTGCCGGCGTTGCCCAGGTGGTTGGGGTTCACGATCTCGGCACCCTCGATCAGCCAGGCGTTGGCGTTGGGCGAGTTGCCGCGCACGATCAAGTGGTTCGCCTGGTCGTTGGGGGCCGCCACGCCGGGCGTGCCGGTCACCAGCCGCGCGGGGTCCTGGAACATGGCCGGGTAGCGCAGGCCCTGCTCCACCGTGAACTCGCGCACGCCCAACGCGCCGGGCCCCTCGCGCGCCAGGGCGGTGATGGTCACGATGTCCAGGTCGTAGGCGGCCGGCTCCAGTTCGATGGTGATCACGGTCTCCTTGCCGGCGCGCACCCACACCTCGGGCACCACCAGGGTGCCGTGGCCCACGCGGTGCGCGGTGACCTCCACCAGGCCCACGGGCAGCTCGGGCAGGTGGAAGGCGCCCAGGCTGTCGGTGGTGGTGCCCACCTGGCCGTCGCCGCCGGTGCGGGCCATCAGCGCGGTGAGGGGCAGGGGCTGGCCGGTGCGGGCGTCCGTCACGTGCCCGCGCACGCTGCCCGTGGGCGCTTGTGCGGAGGCATGCAGCGCCAGGGCCGTGGCCAGGGTCAAGAGCACGGTGCGCATGGGCGCATCAAAGTACGCCCGATCCCCGCCGCTGGAAGAACCGCACGATGTCCTCCTTTTCAAGATCCAGGTGTTCAGCATGCAGCCCGGCGCGGCGTGCCCCCTCCACGTGCTGGGGACTGTCGTCGATGAACAGCGTGTCGGCCGGGTCCGCGCCGTGGCGGTGCAGCACATGGAGGAAGGCCGCCGCATCCGGCTTGCGCAGGCCCAGCTCGCAGCTGTAGTACGCGCCGTGGAACAGGTCCTTGAAGCGCGCGATGCCGTTGTGGCGGGCGATGATGGCCTCGAAGGCGGGCACGTGGACGGCGTTGGTGTTGCTCAACAACAGGAGTCGGTACCGCTCCTTCAGCTGCCGCAGCAGCGCGATCCGTTCCGGCGGTATCCGGCCCAGCATCGCGTTCCAGCAGTGGTCGATCACGGCATCGGGGAGGGCGCTGCCGGTGATGGCGCGCAGCTCATCGCGGAAGCCCGCGGGGTCCAGCGCGCCGGTCTCGAAGCGGTCGAAGATGTCCGTCTGCCGCGCCTTGGAGTAGAGCACATCGAAGTCCTGCACCCCCGCCTCGCGGAAGGCGCGTGCCGTGGCGTGGTAGTCCACATCGATCAACACGCCGCCCAGGTCGAGCAGCAGGGTGCGGAAGGGGATGGGCATTCGGCGGGCAACGGTGCCGGCGATCACAGCAGTTCCAGCAGGCCGGCCTTGCGCCCGCGGGACACGGGTACGTTGGCGCCATCGCGCATGATCAGGCAGGCGGTGTCCCCGCGCAGCATCCGCTTCACTTCCTGCAGGTTCACCAGGTGCGAGTGATGGGTGCGCACGAAGCCGACCGTCCCCACCATCTCCTCGATGACCTTGAGCGTCTTGGAGACGATCAGC
>JAVFAQ010000088.1:0-10333 GCA_034002325.1 Flavobacteriales bacterium
ACCGACAGCGTGCCGGCGGCCGCGCGCGAGCCGGTGATGGACCACAAGTTCCCCCAGGAGTACGAGATCGGCGGGATCACCGTGAGCGGCACCCTGAGCACCGACCCCAACGCCGTGAAGCTCTTCACCGGCCTGCAGGTGGGCGACAAGGTGAAGGTGCCCGGCGAGGCCATCTCGCGCGCCATCCGCAACCTGTGGGACCAGAAGCTCTTCAGCGACGTGCGCATCGAGGCCGCCGAGATCAGGGGGCGCACCATCTTCCTGCACATCGTGGTGCTGGAGCGGCCCCGGCTCAGCGGGTACACCTTCGGCAACGTGACCCGGGGCCAGGCGGACAACCTGCGCGAGGAGATCGACCTGGTGCGCGGCCAGCAGGTCACCGAGGCCGTGCTGGAGAACACCCGCCAGGCCATCCAGCGCCATTACCGGCTGAAGGGCTTCCTGCGCGCGCGGGCGGAGATCATCGAGACCCCCAGCGACAGCCTGATGAGCAACAGCGTGAAGCTGCGCATCAACGTGGACAAGGGCCCGCGCGTGCGGATCAAGCAGGTGATCTTCAACGGCAACCAGGAGATATCGGACAAGCGCCTGCGCCGCACCATGAAGAAGACCCGCCAGAAGCGCTGGTGGAACCTCTTCGGCAGCAGCAAGTACCTGGCCGCCGAGCTGCGCGACGACCGCGGGCGGGTGATCGACCTGTACAACGAGAAGGGCTTCCGCAACGCGGCGATCCTGCGGGACACCATGTACTTCACGGCCCCCAAGTGGGTGAACGTGGAGCTGGACATCGAGGAGGGCACCAAGTTCCATTTCCGCCACATCACCTTCACCGGCAACATCAAGCACGACGACCACGCGCTGCACGAGGTGCTGGGCATCGACCGGGGCGACGTGTACAACAAGAAGCTGCTGGACAGCCGCCTGTACATGAACCCCACCGGGCGGGACATCAGCTCGTTGTACATGGACGACGGCTACCTGGCCTTCTACCCGGACCCGGTGGAGCGGGTGGTGCCGGGCGACAGCATCGACCTGGAGATCCGCATCCGCGAGGGCAAGCAGTACCGCATCCGCAACGTGATCATCAAGGGCAACACCAAGACCAACGAGCACGTGGTGCGCCGCGAGATCCGCACCAAGCCCGGGCAGCTCTTCAACCGCAGCGATGTGATCCGCACCCAGCGCGAGCTCTCCAACCAGGGCTACTTCAACCCCGAGAGCATGGGGGTGAACCCGGTCCAGGACCCGCGCACCGGCACGGTGGACCTGGAGTACACCGTGGAGGAGAAGCCCAGCGACCGGCTGGAGCTCAGCGGCGGCTGGGGCGTGGGCCGGCTGATCATGAGCCTGGGCCTGTCGTTCACCAACTTCAGTATGAAGAACATACTGGACCCCAAGGCCTACACCCCGCTGCCCAGCGGCGACGGCCAGACGCTGAACCTGCGCGCGCAGACCAACGGGCGGTACTTCCAAAGCTACAGCCTCTCCTTCGTGGAGCCCTGGCTGGGCGGGCGCAAGCCCAATTCGTTGAGCTTCTCGGTCTACCATACCGTGCAGACCAACGGCCTGGGCCGCTGGGCCGATTCCCCCGAGGGCCGCATCCCCAACCCCGACCGCCAATCGCTGCTGATCTCCGGTGCCTCGGTGGGCCTGGGCAAGCGGCTGACGCTGCCGGACGACTACTTCATCCTGCGGCAGACCCTGGGCTACCAGCTGTACGACCTGAAGAACTTCACCTCGGGGCAGGTGGTGTTCGCCTTCACCGACGGCACCAGCAACGTGCTGAGCTACCAGGTGCAGCTCTCGCGCAATTCGGTGGACCAGCCCTTCTTCGCACGCAGCGGCTCGGACATCAGCCTGAGCCTGAAGGCCACCCCGCCGTGGTCGTTGATGCAGGCCCCGCGCGACTGGGGCACCCTGGCGCCGGCCGAGCGGTACAACTGGGTGGAGTTCCACAAGTGGAAGTTCACCACCCAATGGTTCAACAAGCTCACCAACAGCAAGACGGGCCACAACCTGGTGCTCATGGCGCGGGCCGGTTTCGGCTACCTGGGGCGGTACAACGATGCCGTGGGCGATTCGCCGTTCGAGCGCTACTACCTGGGCGGCGTCCCGCTCACCGGCTTCCAGCTCGACGGCCGCGAGATCATCAGCCTGCGCGGGTACGACGATTTCTCCCTGGCGCCCACCACCGGCAACTTCATCGTCTCGAAGTACACCACCGAGCTGCGCTTCCCCCTCTCGCTCAACCCCTCGGCCACCATCTACACCCTGGCGTTCATCGAGGCCGGCAACACCTGGGGCGGCTTCGACCGCTTGGACCCCTTCAAGATGTACCGGTCCGCGGGCTTCGGCCTGCGCCTTTTCCTGCCCATGTTCGGCCCCATGGGCCTGGATTACGGGTGGCGGCTGGACGATGTGCCGGAGCTGCCCAACATGGGCCGCAGCCAGTTCCATTTCACGATCGGCATAGACTTTGGCGAACTGTGAGCCGCCCGTGCTAAATTCGCGACCCCTGCACGCATGAAGCCCGCCCGTCATATCCTCCTGGCACTGGCCGTGCCGCTGCTGCTCACGGCCGACGTGGCCGCGCAGCGCATCGCGTTCGTCAACACCCGCTACATCCTGGACCAGATGCCGGACTACGGCGAGGCCCAGAAGGAGCTGGACCGGAACTCCAAGCGGTGGCAGACCGAGATCGACGACCGCTACGACCAGATCAAGCGCATGCGCGAGGCCTACAACGCGGAGAGCATCCTGCTCACCGAGGAGATGAAGCGGCTGCGCATGGAGGACATCGAGGCGCGCGAGCGCGAGGCGCGCGACCTGCAGAAGCGCCGGTTCGGCCCCCAGGGCGACCTGTTCAAGAAGCGCCAGGAGCTGATCCAGCCCATCCAGGACCGCGTGTACGAGGCCATCAAGGAAGTGGCGGGCACCAGCTACGTGGGCATCTTCGACCTGGCCGCGCAGGGGGGCAGCCTGCTCTTCGCCAGCGAGAAATACGACCGCAGCGACCAGGTGCTCCGCAAGCTGGGCATCCGGCCCGGCGAGAACAAGGGCGACGACCGCCCCAGCGACGAGGAGTTCGGCATGCCGCCCGAGGACGGCGGCGGCAAGGACGGCGGTCGCGACGGCGGTCGCGACGGCAGCCGCTCCGGCCGCGGCACCAGCGGCGGCGGCGGGCGGCCGGCCTCCCCGCGTTGACCTCAACCTGAACGAACACCATGAAGACCCTGATCCTATCCCTTGGGCTGCTGCTCAGCGCCGCCCCGGCCGCCATGGCCCAGAAACTGGGGCACATCGACCGCCAACAGCTGATGCTGATGCTGCCCGAACGCAAGGACGCCGAGGCCAAGATGCAGGCCTTCGCCGCCGAGCTGGACAACCGCCTGCGCGCCATGGGCACCGAGTACGAGCAGAAGGTGACCGAGGCCCAGGGCCGGCAGGGCACCATGACCAACACCGAGCGCGACGTGGCCGTGCGCGAGATCCAGGAGCTGGAGCAGCGCATCCAGGCCGCCCAGCAGAAGGCCCAGGAAGACCTGGCCAAGCAGGAGGAGGAGCTGCTGCGCCCCATGGTGGAGCGCACCAACCAGGCCATCCGGGAAGTGGCCGACGCCGGCGGGTACACCTACATCTTCGACACCAGCGCGGGCTTCGTCCTGTATTGGGACAAAGGCGACGACATCCTGCCCAAGGTGAAGACCAAGCTCGGTATCTGAGCCGTGGCAGACGAGCGTCCCGTCGGCATCTTCGATTCCGGTATCGGCGGGCTCACCGTGACCAGCACCATCATGCGGGCGCTCCCGGCGGAGCGCCTGCTCTATTTCGGTGACAACCGGCACGTGCCCTACGGCAGCAAGCCGGCCGGCGAGATCCTGGCCCTGGGCCGCGGTGTCACCCGCGCGCTGGTCGCCGCCGGGTGCAAACTGGTGGTCATCGCCTGCAACACCGCCAGCGGCGCCGCCCTCACCACCCTGCGCACGGAGTTCCCCGAAGTGCCCTTCGTGGGCATGGAGCCCGCGGTGAAGCCCGCCGTGGAGCAGACCCGCACCGGCGTGGTGGGCGTGCTGGCCACGGTGTACACCGCCCATGGCGACGTGCTCAACACCGTGGTGGAGCGCTTCGCGCACGACGTGGAGGTGATCGTGCAACCGTGCCCCGGCCTGGTGGGGCGGATCGAGGCCGGCGAGTTCGACACGCCCACCACCCGCGCCATGCTGCACGGCTGGATCGACCCCATGCGTGCGCGCGGCATCGATGCCCTGGTGCTGGGCTGCACCCATTACCCGATCATCCGCAAGGTGATCCAGGAGATCGCCGGGCCGGGGGTGCGCGTGATCGAGCCCTCGGAGGCCGTGGCGCGCCGGGTGGCCCAGGTGCTGCGGGCGAACGACGCCCTGGCGCCCGCCCACGCACCGGGCGGGCTGGCGTGCTTCACCAGCGGCGACGTGGCCGCCTTCACCGCCATGATGGCCCGCCTGGGGATCGTGGGCACCGGGCCGGTGCGACCGGGGACGTGGCGCGACGGGGTCCTGGAGCTGGGGTAGGGCCGGGGTAGCACGGGGCGGCCCGCCTAAAGCACCCGCTGCGGGTTGTTGCGCAGGAAGGCGCCCCAGCCCTTGCCGCCGCCGCCGGCCCGCAGGCCGCGCCCGCTGGCGCAGAAATGGTGGCACACGGCCACGGCCACGGCATCGGTGGCATCGGTGCTGGCCGGCAGCCGCGGCACATGCAGGATGCTCAGCAGCATGGCGGCCACCTGCTCCTTGCTCGCGTTGCCGTTGCCGGTGATGCTCTGCTTGATCCGCTTCGGCGCGTACTCCGACACGGCCAGCTCGCGCTGCAGGGCCGCCGCGATCGCCACGCCCTGGGCGCGCCCCAGCTTCAGCATGCTCTGCACGTTCTTGCCGAAGAACTGCGCCTCGATCGCCAGCTCGTCCGGGTGGTGCCGCTCGATGATCGCCATGGTCTCGCGGAAGATGGCCCGCAGCTTCAGCGTATGGTCGTCGCCCGCCGGGAAGCGCACCGCGCCGGCCTCCAGCAGCCGCGCGTCGCCGTGTTCCACCAGCAGCACGCCGAAGCCCATCACCGCGGTGCCCGGGTCGATGCCCAGGATGATGCGTTCCGCAGGACGGCTACTTTTGGGCGTGCCGTCCGTCCGTCCGTTCTCCGTGCTCCGGGGTCCCATCTGGTTGCGCCTGCTGCGTTGGGGCGTGCTGGCGGCGGCCGGCCTCTTCCTTTACGCCCACTTCAACGCCGGGCAAGGTACGGCGCTGGTGGCGGTGCTGCGGGAGCTGCGCGGCGACCGGGCGGCGGTGGCCGTGCTGCTGCTGACCACCTTGCTGGTGCCGGTGAACTGGGGCATGGAGTCGGCCAAATGGCGGCGGCTCATGCGGCCGGTGCAGCCGCTGGGGCGGTGGCGCGCCTTCGTGGCCACGCTGGCCGGCACGGGCATCGCGCTGATCACCCCCAACCGCACCGGCGAGTTCGTGGGCCGGGTGCTCTTCCTGGAACCCGGTGTGCGCGTGGCCGGCAGCATCGCCACCGCCCTGGGCAGCATCGCCCAGTTCGTGGTGACCCTGGTGGCCGGGGCCCTGGCGCTGGTGCTGCTGGGCCTGCGCGGCGCGCCGTTCCCCTGGGCATCGGGCGCGGCCACCATGGCGCTGCTCGCCCTCACCCTGCTGGTGGCCGCGGGCGCGCTGGTGTTCTACTTCCGCCCCGCGCTGCTGCGGCAATTGCTCTTGCTGGTGCCGCTGCTCCGGCGCCTGCGGCCGGCCACCCGGGTCCTGGGGCGTTTCCGGCGGAAGGAACTGCTGATGGTGCTGGCCTGGAGCACGGCGCGCTACGCGGTGTTCACCGGGCAGTTCGTGCTGCTCTGCGGCGCCCTGCACAGCGGCCTGGCGCCCGGCACCGCGGCCCTGGCCGTGGCGGTGGTGTACCTGATCGGCACCCTGGTGCCCACCATGTTCATCTCCGAGCTGGGCGTGCGCGGCAGCGTGGCCATCGCCGTGATGGTCCCCCTGGGCGGTGGGGCCGCCGCCGTGGTGGCCGCATCGGGCATCCTCTGGCTGCTCAACGTGGTGCTGCCCGCCGCCGTGGGCACCGTGCTGCTGCTCACCGCCCGCATCCGCACCAAGGCATGACCACGGTAGCGGGCATCCTCGCATCGCTGGCCATCGCGCACGGGGCCCTGGTGCGGCATTGGCGGCGCCGGATCGCGGCGGCCCGCCCCGCCCCGTGGGTCCCCGTGCCGCCGGTGGGCCTCACGGTGGTCGTGCCCGTGCGCAACGGCGCCCGTACCCTGCCCGCCCTGCTCGATGACCTGCACGCCCAGCGCCTGGACGGCCCCCATGTGGAGTTCGTGGTGGTGGACGACCACAGCAGCGACGGCACCCCCGCGCTGGTGCGCGCGCTGGTCCCCCGGCGGCCGGGCCTGCGCCTGCTCACGGCGGCGGCCGGTGAGGCGGGGAAGAAGGCGGCCATCACCCGGGGCGTGGAGGCGGCCGGCGGCCCGATCATCGTGCTGATGGACGCCGACGTGCGCTGCGGCCCGGAGCATCTGCAACGCACCGCGATGCACTTCCACCGGGACCCCTGCGACCTGCTGCTGATGCCGGTGCATACCACGGGCGGCCGGGGCGTGGCGGGCTGGCTCCAACGCCGCGAACAGCTGGCCCTGCAGGGCGTGGCCCTGGGCAGCGCGCTGGCCGGCCGGCCCCTGCTGGCCAACGGCGCCAACCTCGCCTTCCGCCAGGCGGCCTTCGCGGCGGTGGGCGGCTTCGCGGGCGACCGCACCTCCAGCGGCGACGATATGCGGTTGCTGCGCCGCATGCGCCGGGCGGGCATGCGCATCGATGCGCTGCCGCACCGGGCCGTGGCGGTGCGCACAGCGGCCGAGGACGGATGGTGCGCCGCCGCCGGGCAACGCCTGCGCTGGGCGGGCAAGATGCGCCGCTACCGCGATGGCGCCACCGCCCTGGCGGGCATGGCCCTGCTGCTGCCGTGGGCGCTGCTGCTCGCCACCGGCCGGGCGCCTGTGCCCACGGGCGGCCCGGGCGCATGGGCCGTGCCGCTGCTGCTGCTGGTGGCCTGGGCCGCCTGGGCGCTGCCCGTGCTGCGCCTGGTGGCCGTGATGGAAGCGGTCTTCCGGCCCACCGCTGCGCACCCTTCCGCACGCCGCGGGGCCCGTGCCACCGACCTTGTGGCCCTGGCCCTGTTCATGGTCTACGCCCCGGTGTTGGCGATCGTGTCGATCTTCGTCCGGCCGCGATGGAAGGGCCGTCGTGTGCGCACATGAGCGAAGCCAAGGACCAGAGCTTGGGACGGATCGCGTGGCGCCGTCTGCTGCGCGACCGCACGGCGGTGGCCGGCCTGGTGGTGATCGCCCTGGCCGTGCTGGTGGCGGTCTTCGGCCGGTGGGTGCGCCCGGACAAGAGCACCTGGGCCAATCAGCAGGTGCCCGGCATCCGCGAGCAGCCGCCCGGCTTCGTCGCCGACCTGCTGCACCTGCCCGCCGGCGCAGGGGGCGGCATCGTGCCCGTGCATGCCCTGCACACCGCGGGCGACGAGCTGGTGGTGGAGGAGTTCAACGGCCACAACGACCTGGCGCCGGGGCGCACGCATCGGATCCCCCTGGATGCGTTCGGGACCGATGGCACACGGGCACCGGAACCCTGGGCGTCATCCCTGGACCGACGCAAGTTCGTCCTGGGCACCGACAACATGGGCCGCGACGTGCTGAGCCGGCTCATGGCCGGCACCGCCATCTCCCTGAGCGTAGGGCTCATCGCGGTGCTGATCTCCCTGGTCATCGGCATTCCGCTGGGCGCGCTGGCCGGCTACTTCCGCGCCGAGGCACCGGGCTTCCGCCTGCTGGGCCGCCGTTTCCGCTGGCCGGTGGACGATGCGATCGTATGGCTGGTGAACGTGGTATGGAGCATCCCCACCCTGCTGCTGGTGATCGCCATCACCCTGGCCCTGGGCAAGGGCTTCGTGCAGGTGTTCGTGGCGGTGGGCCTCACCATGTGGGTGGAAGTGGCCCGCCTGGTGCGCGGGGAGGTGGTGCGCGTGCGCGCGCTGGAGTACGTGGAGGCCGCGCGCGCGCTGGGCTACACCCACGGCCGCATCATCCGGCGCCACATCCTGCCCAACGTCATGGGGCCGGTGATCGTGGTGAGCGCCGCCAACTTCGCATCGGCCATCCTCATGGAGGCCGGGCTCAGCTTCCTGGGCATCGGCGCCCAACCGCCCATGGTGAGCTGGGGCGGCATGATCCGCAGCTATTACCCGTACATCACCACGGACCTGTGGCACCTGGCCCTGCTGCCCGGCGCGTGCATCATGCTGCTCACTTTGGCCTTCATGCTGGTGGGCAACGGGCTGCGCGATGCGCTGGACACGCGGAGCATCGCGGTGGGGTGAGCGGGCCGCGCCTTGCCCGGGCCCGGCAGCAGCCGCCGGCCGCTTACCTTTGGGTATGGCGCCGATGGCCAACGCATCATGAAGCAGGTGGGTGCAGACCCGGACCTGGGCACGGGCCACCGCGAGTACTACGTGCGCGACGCCGAGGGCAACATCATGGCCACGTACCGCTACACGAACACCACCAGCGCGAGCTTCCGGGTGATGGAGCGGCCGATTTATGGCAGCAGCCGTTTGGGCAGCTACGACCGGCCGCGCCAGTTGCTGGGAGCGCAGAACATACCCGCAGTGGCGACCATGTCGCATGCCGCCAAGCGGTACGAATTGACGGACCATCTGGGGAACGTGAACACGGTGGTGACGGGAAGGTTGCTACCGGGGAATGGGGCGGGGAGTGATTACCAGGCGGAGGTGATCAGTGCCACGCTGCATGAACCATTCGGGCTGAACCTGACGGGCATGACCTGGCAGAGCGACGTGGCGCGGTTCGGCTTCCAAGGGCAGATCAAGGAATTGGAGATGAACGCCATCCACTTCAAGTACCGGGAGTACAGCTTGGATGGGGGCGGGTTCTGGAGCGTGGATCCGTTGGCCGCGAAGTATCCGTGGAACTCGCCGTATGCGTTCAGTGAGAATAGGGTGATTGATGGGGTTGACCTCGAAGGTCGTGAGTATGCGGAATCTTACCTGCAAGAATTATCAAAAGAAGCAACAACTAATCCTGCATCTTTTGTTTTATTCAAGCCCGAACTTAGAGTGGAAACTGCAATTGCGCTCTTCCGAGAAAGAGCTTCAGAGAATCATGGCTTTATTTCCATCCCAGCTTCATTGCAAAACTCAACGATAGTCCCAGATTATTCGGATAACCGAATCTTCTATGGAAGATATGATACTTTTGATGATGAAATTATTCTTGCTATTGCAGCTACAAATAATGGAATTGAAGATGCAGTGTCAATATTATTTCATGAAACAATGCATAAGGATGCATTAGATAAAAAACTATTGCCATATGAAAGTAATATTCTTACTGGAATTATCTTTCAGCAAGAGGGTCCTTCTGGCCTAATGTTTGACGTGCCCGAATTTATGCCGCCATCAAATCATTCGTTGAATGAGCTGAGGTCTTATTCGTCTGAATTAGGATTTGATAAATTAGGTTTTGCTAAGCTATCTGATGAGAGAAAGAAGAAAATTGATGGTAACCTAAATGAATATGATTCAGACTATAAGCAAGCACTCAAAATCGAATCGGAAAATGGGCTTGATGGGAGCGGAGATTCTAAGGAATAGAATCTATTCATTGGGTTTGGCTATTATCCCAATAGTGGGACTATCGCAGCCGCTAAAGTTGAATTATGAAATTCTTGAATATGAACCCTTCGATAAGATAGTCGTACAAATCAGTTTAACAAATATATCGAAGGATACAATATATTTGAACAAGTGCATTAACTCAGGAACAACCGTTGATGGATATGTTGTAATCCAGCCATTTTTTGCTGGTTGTGTTTCCTCTTCTGAAGAAATTCGTTATCCGGCTTACAAAAAATCTCAGCTCATCAACACGCGATTGAATGATTTAAATTGTTATAGGTCTTTGGCTCCTAATGAGGTGCATTTTTTGCAAGTTGATCTTTCCGATTTTGGCGGATGGGATAATCCCCGTAATATGGATGAGGTTGTTGTGGGAGTAGTCCTGAGGATTCCATACAGTGAAATACGTGGTTTGAAGCGTGAGTATAAACATATGGCTTGGCAAGTAAGCATGTATTCAATCAGTAAGGTCCATTGCTCAATCCGGAAGGGTAGTGTTCCAGATTGTTGCTTTGCTTATTTTTGGGATCATAACACATTGAACATCAGGATGTGGTATGAAGGTTCCGGCTTTGCCCGCAGGGGTCCTCAAGTA
>JAVFAQ010000089.1:0-10275 GCA_034002325.1 Flavobacteriales bacterium
CGGATGCACGGTTCGAGCGGCTCGCGGTCGCAGCCGTCACCGGTGCGCTCCCACCAGTCGTACGGTGCCCGGCCGTTCACGTAGCCGCGGGCCACGAAGCCATCGGCGAGGCCGGCGCTCACGCTGCCGGCGAAGGAGCCGTAGTCGGGGTCGTCGCAATAGGTGGTGGCCCCGTTGCCGATGATCCCGCCCCCGGGCGCGGCGGCATCGGCCTGAAAGCCGGGCTGCGCGGGGAAGATGAGGTTGCGCTGGAACGATCCGCAGAACACCAGGTCGCCGCCCGGCAGCGAGGCGATGGCCCCGGCCGCCTTGGCCGATGCGCCGCCGAACTGCTGGGCCTCCTGCAAGGCCAGGCCCGCCGTGGCATGCCGCGCGATGAACAGGTCCGGCTCGCCGGTGGCCATGAAGATGCCCTGCGCCCCGTAGTGCGTGCAGAGGTCGGTGAAGCGGCAGTTGAACGCGCCGAGCACCGAGACCACGCCGCCATCGGCAGTGATGCCCCGCACGGTGACGCCGCTGGTGGATCCGCGCGTGACGTGGGCGTGGAGCGAGCCGTCGGTGTTCACCGCCAGGATGTAATAGGCGAAGGGCTGGGTGGCGGCCACGTTCACGTTGGGCGGTCCGCCGAAGACCATGGTGCCCTGCAGATCGCCGACGACCAGCAGGCGGCCATCGGGGGCGAGCTGCATGTCATGCACCTGGTTGAAGACGCCCCCGCCGAAGCGCCGGAACCACACATCGTTGCCGTCGGGATCCAGGCGCAGCAGGAAGCTGGTGTTCAGGAAGGCGTTCGGATAGGTCTGGCCGAAGGTGATGTCGTGGCTGTACTGGCCGGTGACGTACACGTGGCCGGCGGCGTCATGCACCACGTCCACGGCGCGGTCGGTGGCGGCGGCGGCGCCCTGCTTCAGCCAGCGCAGGTCGCCGGTGGCGGAATAGTCGGCCACGAACACGTCCACGCTGGGCTGCCCGGCGCCGTCGGCCATGCTGGTGAGGGTGCTGCCTTCCCAGGAGGCCGTGCCGCGGAACTCGCCGGCCACGGTCACGCGGCCATCGGCGGCCATGCTCACGCCCGCAGGCCGGTCGGCGCCGGTGGCCCCCCCGCCCTGCCGGACCCATTGCAGCGCGCCATCGGCCTTGTCGATCACCGCCACGAACATGTCGGTGCCGCCGCCGGCGCTGGTGAGCGGCGCGCCGAACACCGTGGCGGCGCCCATGAACTCGCCGACCACCGCGATGGCGCCGCCACTGCCCACGGCCACCTTCAGGCCGCGGTCGATCCCCGGCCCCCCGCCCTGCCGGAACCATTGCACCACCCCGGCGGGGTCGAGCTTCGCCACGAACAGGTCGATGGCCCCGCTGCTCACGTAGGCGTTCCCGCCGAACTGCATGGTGCCGCTGAACTCGCCGGTGACGTAGATGCTGCCGTCGGCATCGGTCTTCACATCGGCCACGTGCTCATTGCCGGCGCCGCCCGCATCGCGTACCCAATAGGGCTGGCCAAAGGCGCCGACCATCGGCAGGCACCCCAGGAGAAGTGCCACCGACCACTTGCCGGGCAGCCGGGGGAAGGGCATGGTACAGGCGCGCATCCATGGCCAAGATACCTGCGGCCCCCGTTCCGTTGCCTGCGGGGGAAAGATCTCCTCAGAAACGCAGCGTGTACTGGAGCACCGGCAGCATGGCCAGCTGGTCCACGGTGGTGATCGTGCCGGTGCGGCGGTCGAAGTCGGCGTACACCGGCGTCCGTGCGTTCAATACGTTCTGCACATCGGCCTTGAACTCGTGGCTCACGCGGGCGCGCCCCACGCGGTAGGCCACCACCAGGTCCAGCTTGCCGATGGGATCGCCCTTGTGGCTCATCGCCCGGTCGCTGTCCTGCTGCACCCCGGCGGCGATGCTGGCCTCCAGATCGATCGGCGTGGACCATTGCCCGCCCATGATGCTGTAGCGCACGCCGGTGGTGAGCACCCGGTCCTTGTCCGCCGGGCCCAGCTTCCATTCCTTGCCCGCCAGCACATTGCCCACCACGCCCAGGTCCCAGCGCGCGCTGTACCAGCGGCCGTCCATCGCCTTGTACTTCGCCTCGGAGAGCGCAAGCGTGGCCATGCCGTGCCAGCCGCGGGTGAAGAACTTCTCCACGCTCAGTTCCACGCCTGCGTTGTAGCCGCGGCCCTTGTTCACCAGGGTACGCGTGGTGAACCAGCCTTCCATGTTGCCCGCCCAGAAGCTGCTGGCGGGATCGTTCTCCACCGGCTGCGCGAACAGGTACTGGTAGTAGGCCTCGGCCTTCACCTGCACGTCCTCGGCCAGCCTGCGCTCGTAGCCGATCACGGCGTGGGCGGCGCGGCCCGGGCCCAGGTGTTCGTTGGGCCGATGCACGTGCCCCTCGGCATCGGTCACCCGGGCCAGGTGGGTCATGGTGGCCTCCATGCGGCTGTGCAGCCCGCCGCCCAGGATGAAGGCCTGCACGGGGCTCTGCTGGTAGTGCAGGCCCAGGCGCGGCTCCACGCTGGTGGCCCCGCTCAGGGCGTGGTGCAGCAGATGCACGCCGCTGGTCAAGGTCCACTGCTCGCTCCAGCGCCACCGCCAGCTGGTGAAGGCCTGCACCGCGCTCGCACTGCCGCGATCGTCCAATTGGCGGTCCATGCGCTGTTCCTCGTGGTCCCAGTTGTCGGACAGCATGCGGAAATTGTCCAGCGAGACGATCACGCCGGAGCGCAGCTTGTGCGCGGCGTTGATGCGCGTGTTCAGGGTGGTGCTCAAGCGCCAGGTCCACCGGCCCATGTCGTCGGTGTAGCGTTGTTCGAGCGGCGTCTCACCGGGCACGTCCGTTTCGCGGTAGTCGGTACGGCTGCCGTTGCCGCTGAGCGACAAGGTGGTGTAGATGAAGTTGCTGCTGTTGAGCAGACGCGTATGGGTGAGGCCCAGCACGCCCATGCGCGAGCCGAAGACCGATGTGGCGAAGAGCGAATCGCCGGTGACGCCGCGATCCGCCTGTTCGATATGGCTGTGCCCGCCCAGGCCGAACAGCGCGAACGTGCCGGCCTTGCCCGCCGGGAGCTTCAGCTTGAAGGCCCCATCGGTATACTGCGGCACGCCCTGGAAGTCCACGATGCCGGCCTGGTCCAGCAGGGCCAATGAACTGTACCGGAAGTTGGCGAGGTAGGATCCGCCGGGCACGCCGGGCATGGGCCCCTCGGCCGTGAGGTCGGTGCCCAGCACGCCGGCCTTCAGCGTGTACTCGCGCTTGCGGTCGTTGCCGTCGCGCAACTTCATGTCGAACACCGCGCTGGTGACGTTGCCGTACTCGGCGGCGAAGGCGCCGGTGTAGAAGTCGCTGTCGTCGATCATGTCGCTGTTCAGCACGTTGATCGGCCCGCCGGTGGTGCCGTCATCGGTGAAGTGGTTGGGGTTGGGGATCTCCATGCCTTCCAGCCGCCACAGCACGCCCTTGGGCGAGTTGCCGCGTACGATGATGGTGTTGTTGCCCGTGGGATCGCCGGCCACGCCGGGGAAGCTGGCGACCATGCGCGCGGGGTCGTTTATGCCGCCGGCCATGCGCGAGGTCTCCTCCACGCTGATCTTGCGCGTGCTCAGCAGGGCCATGTCGTTGCGCACATCGCCGTGGCCCTTCCTGCCGCTCACCACGGCCTCGCGCAGTTGCACCAGCGCCTCCTGCATGCGGATGTCCAGCACTAGTTCCTTGGCGCTGTTCACCAGCAGGTTGGTGAGCCGCTGTTCCTCGTAGCCCATCATGCGCACCTGCACGTCGATGCGGCCCACGGGCACATTGCTCAGGGTGAAGCGGCCGTCGAGATCGGTGCTGGCGCCGATCAGCGGGTCGGTGCCGGGCACCATCACGGTGGCGCCGATCAAAGGTTCGCGGGTGTCGCTGTCCACCACCGTGCCGCGCACGGTCTGGGTGTGGCCTTGGGCCGTGGCGGCGGTGCCGAGGAAGAGCGCTGCGATGAGCAGGGAGAGGGGGCGTAGGAGGTGCATGGGTATGGTGAATGGTTGTCAGTTGTCAGTTGTCAGGCCGTGGAGCGACAACTCCTCTCAGAAAGCCCCCACCTTCACGCTGATGCCGGCGCTCAGCCCGTGCAGCGCATCCTTCGGCGTGGCGGGCAGGTCCAGGTCGGAGGTGTAGCGGTAGCTGGCGCCGATGCCCACGCGCACCAGCGGAATGATGTTCATCTCCAGCTCGATGCCGGGCTCCACCACGAAGAAGGCCTGCGCGTCGTACCGGACCTCGTGGGCCAGGGCATCGGCGTCCTCCGGCAAGCGACCGCTATGGCCGTAGGTGACGCCCCCCGCGCCCACGATCACCGGCAGGGTGATGTGCACCGGCGAGCGATAGGCGATCACCGGCTCGATGAGCAGGCCGCCATAGCCCATGTACAAGCTGCTGCGACGGAGCGGCACTTCGCCTTGCTCGATCAGATGGGCGTCGTAGGCGTTATTGAACACGGGCGTCAACAGCCCATGACCACCGATGCCGATGGAGATGCGGTGGTTGATGAGCCAGGCCCCGCGCGCGCCCAGCAGCAGGGCGTCCTGGTCCATGATGCGGGTGTGGTGCGTGGTGAGCGCTCCCCAGCCGCCGTGGTGCAGCTTCTTCTCGCCGCCGAGCAGCGTGCGCATGGGGGCCTCTTCGGTGGTCTGCGCCATGGCAGACATGGCCGCGATCGTCAACAGGAGCAAAGTGTTCAGGGTGCGGTAAAGCATCATCACGGGGTTTCGTTTCCCCTGTGACAAGGCCGGTGGCGGATACCCCTATCCGGGGAAGGAAAATTTGTTGGGGGCCGTCCGCACCGGCGCATCGGCACGGGCCGAAGCAAAACCGGCCAGATCACCTGGCTCACCGTGCGCCCTTCCGTAGTAAGTTGCCGGACCATTGTTGACGATCGTTCCGTCATGTTCACTCCGCCCGACAAGGAAGAAGCCCGCGCCCGCATCGCCGCGCTGGTGGCCCGCTTCCGTGAGCAGCACGCCAGCTACAAGCGGGCGGACTACAAGGAGACGCAGGTGCGGCGCGACTTCATCGACCCCTTCTTCAAGGCGCTGGCCGGTGACATGTTCACCGCGATTGCGGGGCACCCGGCCCCCGCCGTCCTTGAGCTGCTGCAGAACCAGCCCAATCCCGCCAGCGGGCGCACCACCATCGCTTACCGGCTGCCCCTCCCGGGGCCGGTATCCCTGCGCTTGCATGACCTGCACGGCAGGCTGGTGAGCGAACTGGAGCACGGCACACGAGCCGCCGGCATGCACACCCGCACGGTGGACCTGAGCACCGTGGAGCCCGGGGTCTATTTCTACACCTTACGCAGCGCGGAAACCTTGCATACACGCAAGCTGGTGGTGGAGTAGGAGCAGCACCATGCTGGTGTTGCTCCCGGTCCCCTCAGCGATCTCCTGAAGGGGATTCTGAGTACGGGCACGGTGTGCCCCACAATAAAAACACGACCGTCATTGACCGCATGCTTGAGCCGCTGCATCTTTGACCCGTAGCACGCGCCATGCAGGGAAACCCGTTCGATGTCCAAGGCCTTTCGGAGGCGGAGGTGAAGCGTGCGCGGGAGCAGCATGGCCGCAATGTGCTGGAGACGGATGACAAGGGCTTTTTCTGGCCCGCGTTGAAGGATGCCATCACCGAGCCGATGGTGCTGCTCTTGCTGGCTGCGAGCATGATCTACTTCTTGCTGGGCCAATGGAACGAAGGCTTCTTCATGGGAGGTGCCATCCTGCTGTTGACCGCTCTTTCGCTCTACCAGGATTCGCGGAGCCGAACGGCCCTGAGCACGTTGAAGCAACTGAGCATGCCGCGCGCCACGGTGGTGCGCAATGGCCAGGTGGTGAAGATCCCCGTGGAGGATGTGGTAGTGGGCGACCATGCCGTGGCCGAGGAAGGCAGCTTGCTCGCAGCCGACGGCACCATTGTGCAGAGCAACGATTTCAGCGTGAACGAGTCGATCCTCACCGGCGAGGCCTTTGCCGTGGCCCGCAGCGCGGACGACCCGGAGCAGGCGCGCGTGAGCAAGGGCACGCAGGTGGTCTCGGGGCTGGCGCTGTACCGGGTGGAGGCCGTGGGCATGGCCAGCCGCCTGGGGCGGATCAGCGGCTCCTTGGCGGCGATCGAGCCGCCCCCTACCCCGCTGCAGCAGCAGATCGGGCGCTTTGTGCGCAACATGGCCTTCGTGGGCGTGGCCTTCTTCGCCCTGGTATGGGCGGTGGACTTCCTGCGCAGCGGCAGCCTCATCGGCAGCCTGCTGGCGGGCCTCACCCTGGCCATGTCCATCCTGCCGGAAGAGATCCCCGTGGCCTTCACCACCTTCCTGGCCTTGGGCGCGTGGCGCCTGGCGCGGCAGGGCATCATCGCCAAGCGGGCCACCACCGTGGAGACCCTGGGCGCCGCCACGGTGATCTGCACGGACAAGACCGGCACCATCACCGAGAACCGCATGGCCTTGGCGGAACTGCATGTGCAGGCCACCGGCGCCGTGGAAAAGGCCGATGCCGAGCAGCTGTCCCCCGGGGCCAAGGCCTTGGTGGAAATGGCGATGTGGGCCAGCGAGCCCGTGCCCTTCGACCCGATGGAGAAGGCCCTCCATGCCGCCTACGCCCGCACCGCAGTGCACGATGCACGGCCGGAGCGGCACATGGCGCATGAATACCCCATCAGCGGAAAGCCGCCGATGATGACCCACGTCTTCGCCGACCAGCACGGCCATCGCATTATCGCCTGCAAGGGCGCTCCGGAGCGGATCCTGCGGCAAGCGGTCCTCACGCCTGCGGAAAAGCAGGCCGCCATGGCCCAGGTGGAGGCCTTCGCGCGCAAGGGCATGCGCGTGCTGGGCGTGGGCCATGTACAGGAGCCGCCCGCGACCTATCCGGAAAGCCAGGAAGCGTTCCGGATCGAATACCTCGGCCTCGTCGCCTTTGTGGACCCGCCCAAGCCCAACATCCGCGAGGTATTGACCGGACTGAAGGAAGCGGGCATCCGGGTGAAGATCATCACCGGTGACAATGCCGTGACCACGGCGGCCATCGCCGATCAAGTCCACTTCCCCGGCGCGCGCCGCACCCTGGATGGCGAGGAGCTGTTGCGCCTGGAGGAACCGGCGTTCAGCGCGGCCGTGCAGCGCACGGACATCTTCACCCGCATGTTCCCCGAGGCGAAGCTGCGCATCATCAACGCCCTGAAGGCCCAAGGCCACGTGGTAGCGATGACCGGCGATGGCGTGAACGATGCGCCTGCGCTGAAGGCGGCACACATCGGCGTGGCCATGGGCCAGCGCGGCAGCGAGCTGGCCAAGGAGGCCGCCGCCCTGGTGCTCACCGACGATGACCTTGCGGGGATGGTTCTGGGCGTGGCCGCTGGACGCAGGATCTACGACAACCTGAAGAAGGCGGTGCAGTACATCATCGCCATCCACATCCCGATCATCCTCACCGTCTCGCTGCCCCTTTTCCTCGGCTGGAAGTTCCCCCACATTTTCACGCCGATGCATGTGATCTTCCTGGAGCTGATCATGGGGCCCACGTGCAGCATCGCTTACGAAAGCGAACCGCTGGAACGGGGCGGCATGCAGCGCCCGCCACGTCCGCTGGACAAGACCTTCCTTTCCTGGGCCGAGCTGCAGATCAGCCTCTGGCAGGGCCTGGTGATCACCTTCGGCACCCTGGCCAGCTACCAGATCGGCGTGCAGCAAGGCTTTTCCGAGGAGCTGGTCCGCAGCCTGGTCTTCGCCACGCTGATCATGGCCAACATCAGCCTCACCTTCGTGGACCGCTCCTTCACGCAATCCTTCCTCACCGCCGCACGGAACAGGAACGTGGTGCTCCGTACCGTGGTGCTCATCACCCTGCTGGCACTGGCCATCACGCTGTACGTGCCGCCCGTGGCCGCGCTGTTCGACCTGGCCCCGCTCACCTTGGGGCAATTGGTGCTGGCCGCTGCGATCGGCTCCGCCTCGGTGGCCTGGTTCGAGGTGTATAAATGGGCGAAGCGGCGGCGGCGCGAAGCGGTATTGGCCACTCCCGCATGATCCTGCGTTGTCCAAGGACGGTTCATCGACCAATGCGGCTAATGTCACGAAGCACCACGGTGTATTCGCGTTCTTGCTCAAGGACCCATTGACCTATACCCTCCATGGTTCATGGGCCTTGATAGAGAACCCGACCGTGTTCCAAGAACATACGCATGTGTTTGGCGTGGAGGTGTCCGCGATCCACGGAAATGGCCGGGCATCGCACCGTTTGCTCAACTGGTTGGCACAACAACACGGATCTGATTACACGCTTCTTCATCTTCCAGACTACGACCCCACGGGACTAAACGACTTTCTTCGATTGTACAAGTTGCTAGGGGACCGTGTACAGCTTCACTTACCCCCGAACTTGGAAGCACTCTTCGATAATTATGGAGACGCGGGTCTGTTGACCAAAGATCATCACAGAAATATACTGAGGAATCTTCGCAAATCACAACATCCGTCAGTGGCTCGTGTCGTAGAGCTGATGGACCACTATAATGCCGGACTGGAACAGGAAGCATTATTGATTCCCTGAACGCTTCGGGCTATCCACGAATTAGCCAGCACCTCACGATAGATTCGATGCACGGCGCACGGGTACACCGTGTTCCTGGCTTAGCGTACAACAGTGATCACAGGTGCGCCTCCTGACCGCCCCTTTCCGGTGGAGGTGATCCGTAACCGGACCTTGTAGACGTCACGACCGAGGTGAGTGCCGGTGCGCGGGCTTTCCGCCAATTCGCGGAAAAGTGCTCCCAGGTCGGCCTTCAATGATGGCCAGCGCTTGGACAAGCGTTTGGCCTCCTTGTCGAAATTGGGCGTGGTGACGACCTCAAAGCTCATCGAGCAGGCGCTGGGCAGGGCGGCCTTTCAACTTGCCGGCCTCGATCAGCTCCACCTCGTTCAAGCCCTTGCGCACATTGGCACGCACTTCCTCCTTGCTGTCACCGGTCTCCACCACGGTCACGAAATCAAGCGACTTGATCAACTCCATGAAGAAGCGGAACCTGCCTTCCTTGATGTGGAGCGTGACCTGTTTCATGGCTTTCGGCGACGCGGGCCGTGCCTCAAAGGTAGCGGATGCCACCCACATCGTTCCTGCCCCCTCGGCCCTGTCCGGACGCGATCCCGTCCATGGGGAAAAGAACACAGGCGGGCGCTTGGCTACCCCCTCAGAACCTCACCCCCACCGCCGCCTTCCAGCCTAACCAGCCCGCAACCCGCGCCGCGTCCAGCGATCCCGTGAAGAGGGCTCGTTCAGGTGACAACTGGCTCGTGTAGATGCCCGTGTCGGGATCGCGCAGGTCGCTCACCAGCATGTTGAGCACCGGGCCGGCAGTGACCGTGATGCGATCGGCGAAGGTGTGCCCGTAGCGCACGCTGAAGCGGCCGAGGATGTTTGCCGCATCCACCCATGCGCGCTGTTCCGCCACTTGCTCGCCTGTGAGGTCGATGTTGAGGAAGCCCCTCGGTGTAAGGCGTGGCTCGAAGCCGAAGCCGTAGAGGAAGCCCCAGCGGCCATCGGACCGGACCGGCGGGGAGTAGCCCAGGATGTTGTGGAAGCCTTGCGTGCCGGTGCGCACCTGGATGCTGAGCGGGAACACGTCGTTGCCACCGAGGTCGAGGCGATGGTAGCCCTTGCGTGAAATGGTGAGCAGGCCAACGGCACCACCGGCCACGGTATCGCTGAGGTTGAGGATGCCCACCTGCCCGCCGAGCGCCTTCTTCGCGAAGTTGAGCACGCCCAACTGGCCGCCTTCCACCGTGCCGGGAACGATGTTGGCGCCGAAGCTGAACTGGCCTTCGGTGACGTGGTGCGCATAGTTCAGCGCGAAGCCCACCTGGCCGGCCTCCACGGTGCCGGGCACCACGTTAGCGCCGAAGCTGAACTGCCCGCCGGTGACGTGGTGCGCGTAGTTCAGCGCGAAGCCCACCTGGCCGCCGCTCACCTCGCCGGGCACCACGTTGGCCCCGAACGAGACCTGACCGCCGCTGACGGCACGCGCATAGTTCGCCGCGAAGCCCACCTGGCCGCCGCCCACATCGCCGAGGGCCACGTTCACGCCGGCGCTGACCTGCCCGCCCTGCACGCCCTTCGCGTAGTTCACCGCGCCGGCCACCTGCGACCGCCGCACGATGCCATGCGCCACGTTCACACCGCCGCTCACCTGCACGCCGTCCAGGTCGCCGAGGGTGATGTTGGCGGCGCCGGCCACCTGCGTGCCGCTCATGCCGCGCT